>NZ_BAABHO010000030.1:0-77936 GCF_039542135.1 Actinomycetospora chlora | reverse complement strand
GCTGGACCCGGGTCCGCGACCGCTGCTGCGTCGCCCCCGCCTGCCGACGCCGCGCGCAGGCCTCGGATCTGGACCACACGGTCGACCACGCGTGGGGTGGGCCGAGCCTGGACTGGAACCTCGGGGTCCTGGACCGCCACCACCACCGCGCCAAACACCACGGGGGCTGGACGGTCCACCAACCCGCGCCGGGGCTCTTCCGGTGGCGCACCCGCGCCGGCATCGCCCACACCACCAGACCGAGAAAGATCCTCGTCGAGCCGGTCGCGCCCCGACCCGCCGCCGCACCCCGCCCCCTGCCCGACGACGGGCCCGCCTGGGCCGACGACGACCACACCGACTGGCGCGCCCGCTACCGACGGCGCACCGGGCTCGCCGAGCCGCAGCGCACCACCACCGCACCCGCCGTCCACCCCGACGACGACCCGCCACCGTTCTGAACACGACAGCACTCCCGGCACGCTCGAAAGATCGAACTGGAGAGGTCCGGCAGACCGGATCAGCGCCGCGGGTCCTCCGGCCAGGCGTGCTTCGGGTAGCGGCCCCGCAGCTCCGCGCGCACCTGCGGGTAGCCCGTGTCCCAGAACGACGCCAGGTCGGCGGTGACCGCCGCCGGGCGCCCGGCGGGCGAGAGCAGGTGGACCACGACCGGGACGCCGGCCAGGACGGGCGCCCGCTCCCACCCGAAGGCCTGCTGGACCTTGAGCGCCACGACCGGCGCGGCGGGGTCGCCGTAGTCGACCTGGACCCGGCGGCCGGACGGGGTGGTGACGGACGTCGGCGCGAGCTCGTCGAGCCGACCGGCCTCCGACCACGGCACCAGGTGACGCAGGGCGGGTGCCACCGCCACCCGCGCGAGGTCGGCCCGGCGGCGGACGCGGGTCAGGTCGAGCCACTCCTCGACCCTGGCCAGCAGGGACCCGTCGTCGACGGCGGGCCACGGCTCCCCCAGCGCGGCGTGCAGGAACGCCAACCGCGCCCGCAACGACGTCGCGGCGGCGTCCCAGCGCAGCAGCCCGAGTCCCTCCGCGGCCAGACCCTCGCGCACCGCGGCCGCGACCGCCGTCGGGTCGGGCCGCGCCAGCGGCCGGCGGGCCAGCACGATCGCGCCGAGCCGTTCGCGGCGCTCGGCCACGACGTCGCCGTCCTCCCAGGCCACCACCGCCTCGTCGTGCCACCACCCGGCGGCGGCCTCCCGTGCGCGGTCCTCGTCGATCGGCACAGCCAGCCGCACGCGCGCCACCCGGTCGCCCGGACCGCGCACGGCGTCGGCCACGGCGAGCCACGGGCTGCCCCGCAGCCGCGAGCCCACGGCCAGCTCGACCCCGGTGCCACCGGTCGTCAGGTACTCGCGCGCGTCGGCACCGCGAGCCCGGGCGAGTCGGTCGGGATAGGCGAGGGCGACGACGTCCGCGCCGCCGCCGGCGCGGCGCCCGCCGCCGAGGCCGTCCACCCGCCGCAGCCGCCGCACCTCCGCCCGCCACCGCGGGTCGTTCGCCGCCCGAGCTGCGCGCCACCGCTCCTCGAGGTCGTCGGACTCGCCCGGGACGTCCGCGGCGAGCAGCGCCACCACCTCGGCCGCCGTGTCGGCGCCGACCGCCGCCGCGCCGTCCAGCAACGCCCGACCCAACCGCGGGTGCACCCCGGCCGTCGCCACCGACCGGCCCCTCTCGGTCACGCGCCCGCCCTCGTCGACGAGCCCCAGACCGCGCAGCACCTCCCGCGCGGCGTCGAACGCGGCGGCCGGCGGCGCGTCGAGCAGGGCCAGCCCCGCGGCGTCCGGCGTGCCCCAGCGCGCGAGCTGCAGTGCGAACCCGGCCAGGTCGGCGTGCGCCACCTCCGGGGCGTCGTCGCGGTCGCGGTGGGCGTGCTCGGCCTCGGACCAGCAGCGGAAGACCGTCCCCGGCCCCTCGCGACCCGCGCGGCCGGCGCGCTGCGTCGCCGACGACTGCGACGCGAGCACCGTGACCAGCGCGTCGAGGCCCCGGCCGTGGTCGGTCCACGGCCGCCGCGAGAGCCCGGCGTCGACCACCACGCGCACCCCGGGGACCGTCAGGCTCGTCTCGGCGATCGACGTCGCCAGCACCACCCGGCGCCGGCCCGATCCACCGCCGAGCACCGCGTCCTGCCGGGCGCCGTCCTGCCCGCCGTGCAGCGTCAGGACCTCGACCCCGTCCTCGGAGACGCCACCGAGCCGGCGGGCGACGTCGTCGATCTCCCGGCGGCCGGGCAGGAACACGAGCACGTCGCCGGCGGCCCCGCCGAGGGCGCGGCGCACCACGCCCGCCACGTGGTCGAGCAGCGCCGGCTCCACCCGGATCCCGCGCGGCGGCGGCACCGGCCGCGGCGGCGGGCTCCAGACGACGTCGACCGGGTGCAGCGGGTCGGGCGCGGTGACGACCGGCCCGTCGAGCGCCGCCGCCAGGTCGTCGGCCGCCGCGGTGGCCGACGTCGCGAGCAGCCGCAGGTCGGGACGCAGGGCCGCGCGCGCGTCGACGGCGAAGGCGAGCGCCAGGTCGGTGTCGAGGTGGCGCTCGTGGCACTCGTCGAGGACGACGGCGTCGACACCCGCGAGCTCGGGGTCGCGCTGCAGCCGGGCCACGAGCAGCCCCGTCGTGACGACCTCCACCCGCGACCCCGGACGGCGCTCGCCACGGATCGCGTAGCCGACCCGCTCCCCCACCGCCTCGCCGACCAGCCACGCCATCCGTGCGGCCGCGGCCCGGACGGCCACGCGCCGCGGCTCGGCGACGAGCACCCGCCCGCGGACCGATCCGGCGAGCGCGAGCGGCACCAGCGTCGTCTTGCCGGTGCCGGGCGGCGCGACGAGGACCGCCGCGCCGCGCGCACCCAGCGCCGCCGCCAGCTCCGGCAGCGCCGCGCGCACCGGCAGCTCCAGGCCGACCTCGTCGATCACACGGGTCGGTCTACCAGGTGCCGCGCGAGGAACCGGTTCCCGTCGTCGCCCTCGAACGCGGGCACGCCGGTGTGTCCGCCGGTGTTCGCGTGCAACGTCTTCTGCGTGCTGCCGAGAGCGTCGAAGAGCTCCAGCGACCGTGCCCGGTCGTTGCCCTCGTCGTCCCACTGCAGCAGCACCAGCAGCGGCAGCGTGACGCGGCGGGCCTCCTCGAGCGTGCGGCGCGGCACGTAGCTTCCCGCGAAGAGGATCGCGGCCGCGAGGCGCGGCTCGACCACCGCCAGCCGGACGCCGACGGCGATGACGCCGCCGGCCAGCGCCGCCGGGCCACCGATCTCCGGCAGCGCCAGGAGGGCGTCCAGGGCGGCCCGCCACTCCGGCACCGCCCGGTCCACGAGCGGCAGGACCACCCGGTCGACGACGTCGTCGGGGACCGGCTCACCGGCCGCGACGGCCCGGCGCAGGTCGCCGCGGGCCGCGTCGACGTCGGCGAGCCGGGGCCGCTCGCCACTGCCCGGCAGTTCGAGGGTCGCCGCGGCGTAGCCCGCCGCCGCGGCGTGGTGGGCCCGGGCCTGGAGCCGGGGGTGCATCGCGTCGAGGCCGCCGGGGTGGCCGAGCAGGAGCAGCGGGGCCGGGGCGGCGGCCGGAGCGGCGGCCGGCGTCCAGAGGATGCCGGGGACGTCGTCGAGGGCGAACCGGCGTTCGAGCACACCGTCGTCGAGGGGTCGTTCCGCGGTGAAGCGCATGGTCGCCGGGACGGTAGACAACGGTTCCGGGGGGCCGCGAGCGGATTGCGGCTCCGGGTGGCTAGTCGGAGGGGTCCGCCCACCGCTCCGACGGGGCGATCAGGTAGTTGTGCACCGGCGAGACGGTCACCTCCGGCGGCGCGATCCCCACGTCCTCGAGCACCGGCGCGAGCCGCTCCCGGACGAAGCGCTCGAACGCGTCGGCCGACTCCCAGACGTCGACCCCGCGGAACCCGTCCTCGGTGGGTACCGCGTAGTGGAACAGGCATCCGGGTTCGGACGCGCCCTCGGGTCGGAAGTCGAGGCGCCGGAGCAGGTCGTTGTACGCCTCCAGCGTCACCCCGTGGAACGTCGTCTCCACCGCGGTCGCCATCTCGGTCCCCCTTCACCCCTGGCGTCGGGTCATCGTCGCCGCGTTCGCGTGACGGTGGCAGGGGCTCGCGCCCCGAGCGGGACGGGCGTTCCGGCCCTGGCGTCGGGTGCGGGGAACGTGCTCGATCAGGCCGCGGTCGCCGCCCGGCTCCGGCCTCGCACCGGGGCCGACGGCAGGGCCCCGGTGACGAGCAGGCTCGCGAGGGCGATCGCGGCCGTGGCGAGCATCCCGGCGCGCAGGGCCTGCAGCTGGGCCTCCGCGTAGGCCTCGAGCACGGGCGCGGCCTGGTCCGGGGGCACGCCGGCCGCCGCGAGGGCCGCCTGCACCTGCCCGAGCGGGACGAAGTCGAGGCCGCGGGAGATCGCCACCCCCACCTGCCCGGCGAGGTCGGCGGAGATCCGCGGGTCGGCGCTGACGCCGCGGGAGGCCGCCGCGCCCAGGCCCGCGATGAGCACCGAGCCGACGAAGGCGGTGCCGAGCGACGACCCGAGGTTCTGCGCGGTGTACTGCAGCCCGCCGGCCGCACCGCGGTCGTCCTCACCGACGCTCGACTGGGCGACGTTGCCGAGCTGGGCCGCCAGCAGCCCCATCCCGACGCCGAGCAGCGCGGTCGCCCCCGCGAACGCGGCGTCGTCGAGCTCCGGCTCGACCGTCGCGAGCAACCACAGGATGGCCACCACGAGGATGCCGAAGCCGAGCCGGACGGCCTGGCGGGGAGCCAGCAGCCCCGCCAGCCGCGGGGCGGCGAGCGCGGTGACCAGCATCGTCGCCGAGATCGGCAGCAGCCGCAGACCGGTCTGGAAGGCGTCGAGCCCGAGCACGACCTGGAGGTAGAGCGGGATCGAGAAGAAGAGCCCGAGCAGCACGAGGTTCTGCGCGAGCAGGCACCACAGCGCGGCCCGCAGGGGCGGGACCGCCGTCAGCGACCACCGGAACAGGGGGTCCCGTCCGGCCGCCTCGCGGCGGCGGACCCAGGCGCGCAGGAGGGCCAGGACGACCAGCCCGGCGGCGACGACGAAGAACGTCGGGGCGAACCCCAGCACCGCCACCTGCGGGTCGCGCGGACGCAACCACCCCCACGTCGTGCTCTGCAGGACACCGAGGACGACGAGGGCGATCCCGAGGACCGAGAGCGCGGCGCCGACCACGTCGAGGCGGGGTCTCGGCCCGTCGAGGGGCGCGTCGTCCACCCACCGCAGCCCGACCAGGATGAGCAGCACGAGGACGACCTCGCCGGCGAAGACCAGCCGCCAGGTCAGGTAGGTGGTCACCCATCCGCCGAGCAGGGGCCCGACGGCGATCCCGGCTCCGGCGAGGGCCCCGACGACGCCGTAGGCCAGGGTCCGCTCGCGGCCCGCGGCGAAGTTCCCGCCCACGAGCGCGGCCAGCGCCGGCAGCACGAGGGCGCCGCCGAGCCCCTCGATGATCGACCAGCCGAGGGTGAGCACGGCGACGGTCGGGGCCAGTGCGGTGAGCAGCGAGCCGACCGCGTAGACGCAGAGACCGGCGGCGAAGGTCCGCCGGCGGCCCCACGCGTCGCCGAGCGTCCCGCCGGTGAGCAGGAACGCCGCCATGACCATCGTGTAGACGGTGATGACCCGCTGGATGGTCGTGACGTCGGCGTCGAAGTCGGCGACGAGCTGGCTGATCGACACGTTCATCACCGACGTGTCGAGCACGACCAGGAACTGCGCCGCACCCAGCGCGGCCAGCGGAGTCCAGCGCGACATGACCACGACCGCACCGGGTCGGGTCACCCCGGGGCCAGGGCCGGTCGGCCCGCCCGCACCCGACCGAAGACCCCTGGCGGCACGCGCGCGGGACCGGCTCTGATGGGGCGTGTGGTGACGGTGGCCGACGCGGCGCCCGCGGAGCCCGGCCGGCTCGAGGTGCTGCGGGCGCGCCACCCCTGGCTCGACCACCTCGTGCGCGCCGGGTCCCGGTACGTCGAGCGGCACGGCGACCACTACGCCGCGGCCGTCACCTACTTCAGCGTGCTGGCCCTCGTCCCGGTCCTCATGATCGCGTTCGCCTCCGCCGGCTACGTCCTCGCCGGTGACCCGCAGCTGCTGGCGGAGCTGCAGGAGGCGATCACGGGCACGGTGCCGCCGTCGCTCGCCCCGATGGTGAGTTCGATCATCACCACCGCGATCGACCAGCGCGACGCGGTCGGCGTCCTCGGCCTGGTCGTCGGGCTGATCGCCGGCCTGGGGTGGACCGCGAACCTGCGCGAGGCGCTCTCCGAGCAGTGGGCCCAGCGCGCAGAGGCCCACTCCCTGGTCCGGCGCTACGCCGCCGACCTCCTCGCCATGATCGGGCTCGGCGCCGCGCTGCTGCTGTCCTTCGGGGTCACCGCGGTCGGGACGGCGATGTCCGGCACGGTGATCGAGCTGCCGGGCCTCGACCGCGCGTGGCTCACCCGGTTCCTCGTGGGCCTGGCGGGCGTGGCCGTCACGCTCCTCGCCAACTGGATCGTGCTCGTGTGGGTCGTCGCCCGGCTCCCGCGGGAACCGGTGACGGCGCGCAGCGCCGTCCGGGCGGCCGCCCTCGGCGCGGTCGCGCTCGTGGCGCTCCAGCAGGTCGTGGCCGTCTACCTCGCCCAGGTCACGACCTCGCCGGCCGGGGTGGCCTTCGGCCCGGTCCTCGGGCTCCTCGTGTTCACGAACGTCGTGGCGCGGCTCGTCCTCTTCGTGACCGCGTGGGCGGCGACGCTGCACGAGAACGCCCCGGAGCCCGTCGCCGAGCCCGCCCCCGTCGTGGTGCGGCCGGCGATCACGACCCGCCGGCCCCCGTCGCCCGGGCTGGTGGCCGCGCTCGTGGGCGCCGCCGCGGCGCTCGGCGCGGCCGCCGGCGCCACCGTCCGGCGACGCCGGACGGTGCCGCCCGGGTCGGCGTCCTGATCGACGCCGGAACGGCGGGGTGGCACGCTCCGTCGTGTTCGGCCCGAGGAGCGCAGGAGGACCGGCATGGACGATCGCGCCGGGTACACGATCGCCGGCGGGGCGACCGACGCCGACCGGCTCGCGCGGATGTCGACGGTGATGGCGGACTCGACGCTACGGTTCCTGCGCGCCGTCGGCCTGGGCCCGGGCGTCACGTGCCTGGACGTCGGCTGCCGCGACGGCCAGGTCGCGCTCGACATGGCCCGGGAGGTCGGGACGTCGGGGCGCGTGGTCGGCGTCGACGCCGACGAGGACGCGCTCGACATCGCGCGGCGCGCCGCGCGGGCCGCCGGGGTGGCGGCGACGTTCGTCCGCGCCGACGCCGCCCGCGAGGCCCTGCCGGTCACGGGGGTCGACCTCGTCTTCGCCCGGCTGTTCCTCGGCCACCTCGTCGAGCCCATGGCGGCCCTGCGCGCGATGGTGGCGGCGGTGCGCCCGGGCGGCGTGGTCGTGGTCGAGGACCTGTTCACGCCCACCCTGCACGCGGAGCCGCGGGTGCCCGCGCTGGACGACCTGGCCGACGTCTACAGCGCGACGGTGCGCTTCCACGGCGGCGACCCGACGATCGGCCCCCGCCTCGGGGCGCACCTCGGTGCCGCGGGGCTCGTCGACGTCCACGAGGAGACCGTCGAGAACCGGATGTCCACCCCCGCGCAGAAGATGTTCCTCGCGGAGCTGCTGGACAACATGCACGACGCGATCGCCTCGGCCGGCACGGCGAGCCCGGACCGGATCCGGGACCTGCGGGCCGACGTCGCGGCCGCGGCGGAGCGTGCGGACACCGTGTTCGTGCAGGCCCGGATCCACCAGGTCTCCGCCCGCCGCCCGGGGTGACCCCTGGATTTGCGCGCGGGCCGGCGGCGTCCCACGGTGTGCGCGTGGTGGCGGGCGCGACACGGCCGGTCGGCGAGCCGGGGGACGTGCCGGACGCCGGCCCCCTCGCGCCGCGGGCGCTCATCGTGTCGCTGTTCGGGCTGTACGCCCGCGAGCTGGGCGGCTGGCTGTCGGTCGCGACGATCGTGCGGCTGATGGCCGACCTCGGCGTCGACGAGCAGGCGACGCGCTCGGCGGTCTTCCGCCTCAAGAAGCGCGGGCGGCTCGAGGCGCAGAAGCAGGGCCGCACCGCGGGCTACCGCGCCTCGGCGGAGGCCCTCGAGATCCTCGCCGAGGGCGACACCCGCATCTACGGCCGCCGCCGCGGCCACCCGGACGACGGGTGGCTGCTGGTGGTGTTCTCCGTGCCGGAGTCCGAGCGCGACCAGCGCCACCGGCTGCGCAGCACGCTGACCCGGCTCGGGCTGGGGACGATCGGGCCGGGGACGTGGGTCGCGCCCGGCCACCTCGGCGACGCGGTGCTGGCGGCGCTGCACCGCGGCGGGCTGGCGCAGTTCACCGACGTCTTCCGCGCCACCCACCTCGCCGGCGCGCCGGGCCGGGACACGATCGCCGCCTGGTGGGACCTCGACGCGCTCGAGGCCACGTACGCCGACTACCTGCGGCGCTTCGCCGGCGTGGCCGCCCGCTGGGAGGACCACCCCGGCGACGACGCGCGCGCCTTCGCCGACTACGTCCCCGCGGTCACCGCCTGGCGCCGCCTGCCCTACCTCGACCCGGGCCTGCCGCTGGAGTACCTGCCCGAGGATTGGATCGGCTCGCGGGCGGAGGCCCTCTTCGACCGCTTCCGCGAGCTGCTCGCCGTACCCGCCGCCCGCCACGTCCGCGCGGTCACGCCGCCGCCACCGCCTGGATCTCCACGAGCGCCTCGGGCTGCCACAGCCCGGTGACCCCGACGCCGGTCATCGCCGGGTAGTCGGTGCCGACCAGCTCCCGCCACACCGCGCCGATCTCCTTGCCGTGGGCCTGGTAGTCCGGGATGTCGGTCAGGTAGATCGTCACCGAGAGGAACCGGGACGGGTCGCCGCCGGCCGCCCGCAGCGCCGTGACCACGTTGCCGAGGGCCTGGCGGAACTGCTCGACGATCCCGCCCGCGACGATCTCCCCCGCCGCGTCGAGCGCCGTCTGGCCCGCGAGCCACACCACGTCGCCGTGGCGCACCGCGTGCGTGAAGCCGGACGGCTTCGCCAGCGTGTCCGGGTTGACCAGGGCGATCTCGCTCATCGGGACGGCCTCCACGAGGTCTGGTGTCGCTGCCGAGCACCAGGCTAGTTTGTTCTCGTCACCGCCGTAACAGAGACGCTATCTCCGGCCGGGCGACGGAGGACCAGCCCATGACCGACCAGACGATGACCGACCAGCCGTTCTGGAACCCCAAGACCGAGACGCTGCCGCGCGAGCAGCTCCGCGAGCTCCAGCTCGCCAAGCTCCGCCGCACGGTCGCCTGGGCGAAGGCCCGCAGCCCGCACTACGCGCGCACGCTCGCGGGCGTCGACCCGGACCGTCTGCGCTCCCGCGACGACCTGCAGCGCCTCCCGTTCCTCACCCGCGAGGAGTGGATGAGCAGCCAGGACGTCCACCCGCCGTACGGCGAGCTGCCGGTCGCCGGACCCGAGCGGGCGATCCGGGTGCACACCACCAGCGGCACGTCGGGACGCACGCCGCTGCGCGCGCTCGACTCGCGCAAGGACTGGTCGTGGGCCGCGGAGATGTGGTGCTACGCGCTGTGGGGCGCGGGGGTGCGGCCGCGCGACGTCGGCTACGTGGCGTTCGGCTACGGCAGCTTCATCGGGTTCTGGGGCCTGCACGGCGGGCTGGAGAAGCTCGGCGCGCTCACCGTGCCGGGCGGCGCCCAGACCACGCCGCACCGCGTCCGGCAGATCGTCGACTTCGGCGCGACCGTCGTCGCCTCCACCCCGACCTACGCCCTGCGCCTGGCCCAGGAGGCCGCGGCGATGGGGATCGACCTGCCGTCGGGCCCGGTGCACACGCTGGTCCTCTCCGGCGAGCCGGCGGGCTCGATCCCGGAGACGAAGGCGCTCATCGAGCGGCTCTGGGGCGCCCGGGCCATCGACACCGCCGGCATGACCGAGATCTCGACGATCGTCATGTTCGAGCCCGCCAACCAGCCCGGCGGCTGCCACGTCATCGAGGACCACTTCATCGAGGAGGTCGTCGACCCCAGCACCGGCCGCGAGCTGCCCTACGGCGAGCGCGGCGAGCGGGTGTGCACGTCGTTCGGTCGCTCCACCACGCCGCTGCTGCGCTACCGCACCGCCGACCTCGTCGTGAAGGTCCCGGCCGCGACCGCGGGCAACGGGCGCACGTTCGACCTCTACCAGGGCGGCATCATCGGCCGGGTCGACGACATGAAGCTCGTCCGCGGCACCAACGTCTACCCGGGAGCGGTCGAGGCGATCGTGCGGGGCGTCGGCGGCGTCGAGGAGTTCCAGATCCGCCTCGAGCACCTCGACGGCCGCGACGAGGTCATCCTGCTGATCGAGCCCCACCCCGCGACCACCGACGACGGCTGGACCGCGCTGGCCGCCGACCTCGGCGCCCGGCTCGCCGACGCCCACGAGGGCCTGCGCTTCCACCTGCGCCGGGCCGCCACCGACGAGCTGCCGCGCTTCGAGCTCAAGGCCAAGCGCCTCACCGACCTGCGCGCCGAGCAGCAGCGCGCGGCCCTGACCGCCCGGGAGACGGCATGAGCACCGACCTCGTGGGCACCGAGCTCACCGGAACCGAGACCGAGCTGCTCGCCGCGTACGACGCGCTGCGGGCCCTGCTGGGCGCCGACGACCTCGCCCCCTGCGCCGCCGCGGGCGTCCGCGCCGCGCTGGCGCACCTCGGGGTGGTCGTCAGCGATCTGGGCCTGCGCTTCGAGCACCTGCTCGACGACGGGATCTGACCGGTGGCCGCCCGATCGATCGCGTCCGTCGGCGGCGGCCCCGGCGGGCTGTTCACCGCGATCCTGACCAAGAAGTCGGACCCGGCGCGCGACGTCGTCGTGTACGAGCGCAACGCCGCCGACGACACCTTCGGCTTCGGCGTCGTGTTCTCCGAGGAGACCCTGCAGAACATCGCCGACGCCGACCCGGAGTCCATCGACCGCATCCAGGCCGAGTTCCGGCACTGGAGCGCCATCGACACCGACTTCCTCGGCACGATCGAGCGCTCCGACGGCCACGCCTTCGCCGCGCTGGAGCGCAAGCGGCTGCTGCAGATCCTCGGCGAGCGCGCGACCGAGCTCGGCGTCGACGTCCGCTACGGCACCGAGGCGCCGCCGCTGGACGAGCTGCGCGCGCGGTTCGACGTCGTCGTGGCCGCCGACGGCGTCAACAGCCGCACCCGCGAGGCGCTGACCGACCGGTTCGTGCCGTCGCGCGAGGGCCGGACGGCGAAGTACGCGTGGTTCGCCACCGAGCGCCCGTTCGACTGCTTCACGTTCCTCATCGTCGAGACCGGGTTCGGCCTGTTCTGGGCGCACATCTACCCCTTCGACGACACCCGCTCGACCTTCATCGTGGAGACCGACGAGGCCACGTGGCGACGCGCCGGCCTCGACGCGTACGCCGCGGTCCCGCGGCGCCCCGGCGAGGACGACGAGGCGTCGATGCGCTTCTGCGAGCGCGTCTTCGCCGAGCACCTGCGGGGCTTCCCGCTGATCGGCAACAACTCCGGCTGGCTGTCGTTCACGGTGATGCGCAACGAGCACTGGAGTGCCGGCAACGTCGTGCTCGTCGGCGACGCCGCGCACACCGCCCACTTCTCGATCGGCTCGGGCACCAAGCTCGCCCTCGAGGACGCGATCGCGCTGGCCGGCGCGCTGGACCGCGAGTCCGACCTCGACGCCGCGCTCAAGGCCTACACCGCGGAGCGCGAGACGGTGGTGGCGTCGCTGCAGCGCTCGGCGCAGACCAGCCTCGAGTGGTTCGAGGGCCTGGCCCGCTACCGCCACCTCGCGCCCCAGCAGTTCGTGTTCCAGCTGCTCACCCGCAGCCAGCGCGTCACCTACGACAACCTGCGGCTGCGCGACCCCGCCTACGTGGCCCGGCTCGACCACTGGCTCGCCGAGCAGACGCGGGCGTCCGGCCTCGAGGTCGCCGACGGCACCCCGCCGATGTTCCACCCGTTCCGGCTGCGCGGCCGGACGCTCGGCAACCGCATCGTCGTCTCCCCCATGGCCCAGTACTCGGCGGTCGAGGGCGTGCCCACCGAGTGGCACCTGGTGCACCTCGGCTCGCGCGCCGTCGGTGGCGCGGGGCTGGTCATGACCGAGATGACGTGCGTGACGCCGCAGGGCCGCATCACCCCGGGCTGCCCCGGGCTGTGGACCGACGAGCAGGGCGCGGCGTGGCGCCGCATCGTCGACTTCGTCCACCGCGAGACCCCGGCGCTCATCGGCGCGCAGGTCGGCCACGCGGGGCGCAAGGGCTCGACCAAGGTCATGTGGGAGGGCATGGACGACCCGCTGCCCGACGGCGGCTGGGAGGTCCTGGGCCCGTCGCCGGTCCCCTACCGCTCGGACAGCCCCGTGCCGCGCGAGATGACGACCACCGACATCGCCGAGGTGATCGACGCCCACGTGCAGGCCGTCCGCCGCGCCGCCGACGCGGGCTTCGACCTGCTCGAGCTGCACTACGCGCACGGCTACCTGGTGTCGTCGTTCCTCTCGCCGCTGTCGAACCACCGCACCGACACCTACGGCGGCCCGCTGGAGAACCGGGCCCGCCTCGGTCTGGAGATCCTCGACGCGGTCCGGGAGGTCTGGCCCGACGACCGCCCGATCAGCGTGCGGATCAGCGCCACCGACTGGGTCGACGGCGACCCGGACGGCGAGGGCGCCGGGTTCTGCGGCGACGACGCCGTGGCGCTCGCGCCGATGCTCGCCGCGCACGGGGCCGACATCATCGACGTCTCCACCGGCCAGACGTCCACCGACGCGGCGCCGCGGTACGGACGGCTGTACCAGACGCCGTTCGCCGACCGGATCCGTCAGGAGGCCGGGGTCCCGACCATCACCGTCGGCGCCGTGTCGTCGGTCGAGGACGCCAACACGATCATCGCCGCGGGCCGCGCCGACCTCGTGGCCCTCGCCCGGCCGCACCTCGTCGACCCCTACTGGACGTGGAACGCCGCGCTGGACCAGGACTTCCGCGGCGCGCCGGTGCCCAAGCAGTACCGCTCCGGGCTCTCCGCCCGCCGGCGCGAGCAGACCCCCTAGGGACTGCCGCTGCCCGTCGTCGCCGCAGGTGCCGGTTCCTCCGCGGCGACGGGGTGGCGCAGGTTGCTGCGGAAGTACAGCAGGATCCCGAGGAAGCAGGCCGCCGAGACGACGAAGGACAGCTTCAGCGATCCCAGGACGTCGGACACCGCGCCCTGCACCACCGGCACGACCGCCCCGCCGACGATCGCCATGACGAGGATCGCGCCGCCGGTCTCCTGGTAGCGCTTGTCCTCGATCGTCTCGAGCGTCTGCCCGAAGATCGTCGGCCAGCACGGCCCCATGACCAGGTTGGACGCGATGACCAGCCAGATCGTCGACGCCGACGGCCCGAACGCGGCCAGGACGAGCAGCACCGCGCCGATCCCGCAGTAGACGACGAGCACGCGGGCGGCCGAGTAGCGCGCGATGAGCGCGTTCGCGACGAACTTGCCGACCAGGAAGCACGAGAACCCGACGATCATGAAGTTGGTCGCCTCGCGCTCGTTCATGCCGGGGTAGAGCTCGAGCGCCACGCGGATGGTGAACGACCAGACCGCGGTCTGGAGCCCGACGTAGAGGAACTGCGCGACGATGCCCTTGCGGTACTGCGGGATCCGCCCCAGCACCCGCAGCGTCTCCCCCAGGGGCGCGGGCCGCTCCGCGGCCTCCCCCACCGGTTTGCTCCGCGGGAACTCGGTGAGCACGAAGAGCACCAGCAGGACGACCAGCACCACGAGGATGTACTTGTAGGGCAGCAGCGTGTTCTGCAGGAGGGCCTCGCCGAGCGCGCGTTTCGCGTCGGGTGTCGGGGCCGCGTCGAGCTGGGCCTGGATCGAGTCGCCGGTGCTGAAGATCAGGTACTTGCCGAGGACGACGCCGAGCAGGTTGCCGATCGGGGTGAAGGTCTGCGAGATGTTCAGCCGCAGCGTCGCGGTCGGGCGCGGTCCGAGCATCGAGGAGTACGTGTTCGCACTGGTCTCGAGGAAGCTCAGGCCGATGGCGATCGCGAAGATGCAGAACAGGAACATCCCGTAGGTCGCGAGCGTGCTCGCCGGGAAGAACAGCCCGCAGCCGATGATGTAGACCGAGAGCCCGATGAGGACGCCGACCTTGTACGACGTCCGGCGCACGATCCGCGACGCGGGGATCGCGATGAGGAAGTAGCCGCCGTAGAACGCCGACTGCACGAACGCCGTCGCCGCGTCGGACAGCACGAAGACGTGCTTGAACTGCGTGATCAGGATGTCGTTGAGCCCCGCCGCGGCGCCCCACATCGGGAACAGCAGCGACAGCAGCACGAACTGGAACAACGGCGTCCGGTCCAGGTAGCCCGAGTCGAGCTGCCTCGCGGGGTTCCTGATCAGCGTCCGCATCGGCACTCCCACACACCGTCGCCAGGGTGCTACGCAACGTAACTCGACGGTGTCGCGCGCGGCAAGGAGCCGGTCAGTCCGCCGTCAGTGACCGAGCCCGAGGAGCGCGGTCAGCTGCGGGGCGAACTCGTGCAGGGCGCCGACGGCGTAGAAGGCCAGCAGCAGCCCGAGCGACACCCAGCCACGGAGCCGGATCCGGCGCTGCGGGGACTGCTGCGGGGTCTGCTGTGGGTTCTGCTGCGGGGCCGGACGGATCGGCGCGCTCATCACGGGGACCTCCTGTCGATCTCACCCGTGGGACACGGCCGGACGGCTGATCGTCACGCCCCCGACCGGGTGATCCCGCGCACGGCTCAGCGCGGGACCGGCACCGGCTCGTCGCCGTCGCGGGGACCGGCCGCGGCGGTCTCCTCCCGCAGGAGGTGGACCTCGCGCTCGAGCTCGCCCATCTGGTCGGCCTTCGTCGGCGCCGGGAAGGTCGCCGGCGAGCCGGCCCGCAGCGCCCGCAGGTTGTCGGTGAGGCGCTCCACCCGGCGCACGATTCCGCGCCGGAAGAGGTACCAGGCGACGAAGCGCATGGCGAGGGCGGCGACGAGCGCCACCGCGACGGACACGTAGTCGCGCACGCGGATCGCGTTGATCTCCGCGATCCGGTCGTCCAGCAGCCGGCGTTCCTGGACCTGCAGCGCCCCGACCTCGGCGCGGATCCGGTCCATGAGGTCCTTGCCGTAGGCGAGGTGCGCCCGGATGCCCGGGTCGGCGGGGCTCCCGCCGCCCGCCACGAACGCGCGCTGGAAGGACAGGTCGGCCATCTGCCGGTCGGCCAGCGCGCGCACGTCCGCCAGCCGGGCCAGCGAGGCGGCGCGCGGCCCCTGCTCCGACTCGTCCGCCGCGAGCGCGTCCAGCCGCCCGGTGGCGCCCGGCAGCTCGCGGGTGGCCTGGTCGAACGGTTCCAGGAACTCGTCCTGCCCGGTCAGCAGGTAGCCGCGCACGCCCGTCTCGGCGTTGACCATCAGCGACGTCAGGCCGTCCAGCGCCGCGCTCATCTCGAAGCTGCGCTGGATGTCGGTCTCGATGCCGATCCGCTCGGAGTTCCCGACGACCCCCAGGCACGCCGAGACGATCACCGCGACCAGCGGCAGCGCGACGGTGATGCGGCCCTGCACCCGCAGCGGGATGCTCTCCCACAGCCGCAGGGCCGGTCGGACGAGGGCGCTGAGCCCGGCACCGACGCCCTGGGCCACCGGCTGAGCGTACGGCCGGGGCGGGTGGGGGGCACGCCGTGGCGTCCGGGGGCACGATGAGGGCCCGACGCGCGTGAGGAGGAGCAGCCGTGGCCGGAGAACAGACCCTGATGCCCGCGGCGTTCATCGGCCACGGCAACCCGATGAACGCGCTGGTCACCAACCGCTACACGTCGGCGTGGCGCGCGTTCGGCGCCGCGGTGCCGCGCCCGCGGGCGATCCTCGTCGTGTCCGCGCACTGGTACATCAACGCCACGGCCGTCACGTCGATGACGCGGCCGCGCACCATCCACGACTTCTACGGCTTCCCCGACGAGCTCTTCGCCGTCGACTACCCGGCGCCCGGCCTGCCCGAGCTGTACGACGAGGTCGCCGACATCGCCGAGCCGACGTGGGTCGGCGCCGACGTCGACAGCTGGGGCATCGACCACGGCACCTGGTCGGTGCTCGTGCACGCCTTCCCGGACGCCTCGATCCCGGTCGTGCAGCTCTCGATCAACGCCTACAAGTCCTTCGACTACCACCTCGAGCTGGGCGCGAAGCTCGCCGCGCTACGGCGCCGCGGCGTGCTGGTCGTGACGAGCGGCAACGTCGTGCACAACCTGGGCGGGCTGGACTGGCAGCGTCCCGACGAGGGCTTCGACTGGGCGCAACGCTTCGACGACGACGCCCGCGAGCGGATGCTCGCCGCGCCCGCCGACTTCCCCACCCTCGACGCCCACCGCGACTTCGGGCTGGCGGTGCCGACGCCGGACCACTTCATCCCGGCCGTCTACCTCGCCGGTCTCGCCGCCGCGGACGGCGGAGCCGACGGCGGCGCCGGCGCGACCGACGTCCTCGTCGACGGCTACGCCTACGGGTCGCTGTCGATGACGGCCTACGTGCTCGGGATGGCCCGTCCGCCGGTGGCGGACACCGCCGGCGGCTCCCCGGGCCGCCCGGGCGACACCCCCGCCCAGGACGCCAACATCTGAGCTACGCCAACATCCCGGCTATTCCGGGTCCGCGTCGGGACGGCCCGGCGGGTGCGGCGCCTCGAGCCGCAGCCGCACACCCACCAGCCGCACGGCGATGCACAGCGCCGCGCCGACCAGGGACGGCACGAGCGCGCCCGCCCCGAGCCGGTCCGCCACGACGACGACCCCGGCGCCCAGCAGCGCCGGGATCGCGTAGAGCTCGCTGCTGAGCACCGTCGGGACGCGGCGCACCAGCACGTCGCGCAGGGTGCCGCCGCCGACCGCGGTCAGCGCGCCGAGCAGCACGGCCTGCCCGGCGCCGGCACCGAGGGCGAGCGCCCGGCTCGCCCCGGTCACGGCGAACAGGCCCAGGCCCAGCGCGTCGAAGACCGTGATCGGCGTGGCCAGCCGCTCGAGCTGGCGGCTCAGGCCGAAGGCGACCAGCCCGCCGACGGCGGCGACGACCAGGTAGCGCCAGTCGCTGAAGGTCGCCGGTGGCAGGGCGCCGAGCAGGACGTCGCGCAGGATGCCGCCGCCGAGCGCGGTGATCATGCCGAGGGTGACGACGCCGACGATGTCGAGGCGCGCCACGCGGACGGCGGTGAGGGCGCCGTTGAGCGCGAAGGCGAACGTCCCGGCCAGGTCGAGGACCAGGGCGGTCACGGCGGTCGTCGACACCTCAACCGCCGAGGATGCGCCAGCCGTGCGGCGGGACCAGCAGCGCGTCCTCCCCGTCGTCCCCGTCCTCCCCGTGGGAGCCGGTGAGGACGGGCCCGTGCAGGGCGTCCGGGAAGTGCTGCGGCTCGTCGTCGGTCGAGAGCAGCGTGACCAGCGCGACGTCGGGGCCGGTGCTGCGCAGGGCGATCGTGGTGTTGGTCAGGTGCACGACGGTGGTGCGGGCGTGGGCGAGCCCGGGCAGGTGCCGGCGCCGCAGGCCGATGAGGCGCTGGTGCAGCTCGCGGGTGGGCGCGCCGAACGGGGCGAGCCCACCCGGGTCCGCGGGGAACGGCGGGCGCACGGCGTCGTCGCCGAACTCGTGCTCCTCCTTGACCCCGGTGAACGCCTGCTCGTCGCCCGCGTAGACCGTCGGCACCCCGCCGAGGGTCAGCAGCACGGCCAGCGCGTGACCGAGGTGCTCGGGGCGGTCCAGCCTGCTCGCGATGCGCGTGACGTCGTGGTTGCCCAGGAAGGTCAGCGGCACGAACGACGCGAGCATCGCCGAGTGCCGCTCCACGGCGTGGGCGAGCTCCCAGAAGTTGCGGTCGTTGAGCGCGCTCCAGATCGCCTTCCACAGCTCGTACTGGGTCACCGAATCCAGGCCGGACTCCGCGACGGCCGCGGCGTAGTCGCCGTGGATCACCTCGCCGACGAACCAGGCGTCCGGGAACGCGTCCCGCACCCCGGGCAGCACGGCCCGCCAGAACGCGTGCGGCACCTGGTAGGCCGCGTCGAGCCGCCACCCGTCGACGCCGCGGCCCAGCCAGTGCCGCATCACGGCCCCGACGTGCTCCTGCACGGCCGGCTCGCCGTGGTCCAGCGCCACCAGCAGGCCGTGGCCCTCGAACACCTCGGGCTCGTCGCCGTGCCAGCGAAACCAGCGGCGGGCGTCGGGGTCGCCGGCCTCGGCGCGGCGGAAGACCTCGAAGTCGCGCCCGACGTGGTTGAACACCCCGTCCAGCAGCACCCGGATCCCCCGCTCGCGGCACGCGCCGATCAGCGCGTCGAGGTCGCCGTCGTCGCCCAGGCGCGGGTCGACGCGGAAGTGGTCGACGGTGTCGTAGCCGTGGGAGCCCGAGGCGAACACCGGCCCCAGCGCGAGCCCGGAACAGCCCAGCTCGAGCAGGTAGTCCAGCCACGCCTGCAGCTGCCCGAGCCGGTGCACCGGCGGCGTCCCGGCCGGCAGCGCCTCCCGCTCGGCACCGACGAAACCCAGCGGGTAGACCTGCCACCAGACGGCGTGGTCGATCCAGTCGCTCATGATCCCTCTCCACGACGGGTGGGGCCGGGACGCCCGTGGGAGGTCAAGGTATGCGAGTCGCCCGGGACGCCATCGACCCGGAGCTGCGCAGGCGTGGCGCGCTGATGGGCCGGTTCCTCGCGGCGCGCACCGAGGAGCAGCTGCGCCGTGGGCAGCGCATCCCCGGGGTGGTCGAGACCTGGTTGCGGGGGCGCGTCCCCCGCGGCCTGGTGCGCACGGAGGAGACCGTCGCCCGGCCCGACGGGTCGCGGCTGCGGCTGCTGGTCTACCGGCCGGCGACCCCGCGTCCCGACGCCCCCGGCCTGCTGTGGATCCACGGCGGCGGCTACGCGACCGGTGCCGGCGAGTTCGAGGCCACGGGGTTCCGGTCGCTGGTCCTCGGCAGCGGCGCCGTCGTGGTCACCCCGGACTACCGGCTCAGCGTGGAGGCGCCCTATCCGGCCGCGCTCGACGACTGCTACGCCGCGCTGCTCTGGCTGCGCGACCACGCCGCCCGCCTGGGGGTGCGCCGCGACCAGCTCGCCGTCGGCGGGCCCAGCGCGGGCGGCGGACTGACCGCGGCGACGACGCTCTACGCCCGCGACCGTGGCGAGGTCGCCGTCGCGTTCCAGATGCCGATCTACCCGATGATCGACGACCGCGGCGACACCGACTCCACCCGCGACAACGACGCCCCGATCTGGGACGCCGTCACCAACCGTTCGGCCTGGCGGCTCTACCTCGGCGACCGCTACGGGACCGACGACGTGCCGATCTACGCCGCGCCCGCCCGGGCCACCGACCTCTCCGGCCTCCCGCCGACGATGACCTACGTCGGCGACGTCGAGGCGTTCCGCGACGAGACGGTGCGCTACGTCGAGGGCCTGCGCGCGGGCGGCGTCCCGGTGGAGTTCCGGGAGTTCCCCGGCGCGTACCACGGGTTCGACGTGGTCGTGCCGAAGGCGGCGGTCAGCGTTGCCGCGACGGCGTTCCGCGACCAGTGGTTCGGCCACGCGGTGCGCACGTACACCGCACCCCAGCTGTGACCAGTGCCATCGCCGTACCAGATAGTAGGACTTCCGAGTAACCGGATCCCGCCCTCACCGTGGAGGGACGTGCCGCCACCGCGGCGCGCCCCACCGACGCGGAGGTCCCGTGACCCGAGACCGGATCGCCACCCCCCACACCGGCGCGCGGGGAGCCCGGCTCCTCGGGCTGGGGGCCTACCGGCCCCGCCGCACCGTGGAGAACGACGAGGTCTGCGCGCCGATCGGTGACGTCGACCCGGAGTGGGTGCTCGCCCGCTCCGGGATCCGCACGCGCCGCTTCGCCGGCCCCGACGAGACCCTCGTGGGCATGGCCGCCGCCGCGGCGGACGACGCCCTCGCCGCGGCCGGCGCCACGGTCGCGACGGTCGACGCGGTGCTGGTGGCCACCATGTCGCCCGACACGGTGTGCCCGCAGGTCGCCACGCGCGTCGCCGACCGGCTCGGGACGTCCGCGGCCGCGATCGACGTCGGCGCCGCGTGCTCCGGCTTCTGCACGGCCCTCGAGCTCGCCGGCGCGCTGGTGCGCGGCGGCACGTCGTCGCACGTCCTCGTCGTCGGCGTCGAGCGGATGACAGACCTGCTCGACCCCACCGACCGCAGCACCGCCTTCCTGTTCGGCGACGGCGCGGGCGCGGTGCTGGTCGGGCCGGGCGAGGAGGCCGGTGTCGGGCCGGTGGTGTGGGGCAGCGACGGCGCCCAGGCCGACCTCATCGTCCACGCCCCCGCCGAGGACGCCGGCCCCGACGGGCTCCCGGGCCTGCGCATGCAGGGCCCCGCGGTGTTCCGGTGGGCCAGCACGCAGATCGCGCCGGTCGCCGAGAAGGCCCTCGCGGCCGCCGGGGTCGGCGTCGACGACCTCGGCGCGTTCGTGCCCCACCAGGCCAACAACCGCATCACCGACGCCCTCGCCCGCGCGCTCGCGCTGCCCGCGCACGTGACCGTGGCCCGCGACGTCGTGACCACCGGGAACACCTCCGCCGCGTCGGTGCCGCTGGCGATGCACGCCCTGCTGGCCGACGGCGACGCACGGCCGGGCGACCTCGCCCTGCTGGCCGGCTTCGGGGCCGGGCTCACCTACGCCGCGCAGGTCGTCGCGCTCCCGCCGATCAGCTCCTGAGCGCCGCGCGGTCCGCGCGGTCGGTGACGGCCGCGCGGTCGGGCTTGCCCTGCTCGGTGAGCGGGACCTCGGCCATCGGCACGACCACCAGCGTCGCGGCGACGTCGGTGCCGTGCTCGGCGGCCACCGCCTCGCGGCAGGCTGCCGGGTCGAGCGTGGCCGACGCCCAGGGCACCACCGCCGCCACACGACGCCCGCGAGCCAGGTCGGCGACGACGACGGCGTAGCGCACCGCAGGCAGCCGCATCAGGGTGTCCTCGATGCCGGTGGGGGTCACCAGGCGGCCGTCGACGACGGCGCAGTCGGCCGCGCGACCGAGGATGTGCAGGTGGCCGTCGGCGCCGAGACGGCCGAGGTCGCCGGTGCGGTACCAGCCGTCGACGAAGTGCGCGGCCTGCTCCTCGGGACGGTTGCGGTAGCCGTGGGCCATGGCCGGCGAGCGGACCTCGATGCTGCCGTACTCGGGGTCGAGGGCGCCGTCCTCGCGGCGGAAACGGACCTCGACGCCGGGGACCACCCGACCGGCGCTGGTGGCCCGTTCCGGGGCGGACGGGTCGTACTCGTCGGGCCGCAGCGCGCTGACGATGCCCATCTCGCTCGCGCCGTAGGTGTGCTGCAGGACCGGGCCCAGCCGGGCGTGGGCGCGGCGGCGCAGCGCGGGCGGGGCCGAGGCCCCGATGTGCGTCAGCGTGCGCAGCGTCGAGAGGTCGCGCCGCGCGACGTCGGGGTGGTCGACGAGCGCGAGGAGCTGGGGTTCGACGAGGAACAGGTCGGTGATCCGCTCGGCCTCGATCTGCTCGAGCAGGGCGGCGGGCTCGGAGTCGTCGCGCAGCACCACGACCCCGCCACCGATGATGGTCTGGGCGACGAGGATCTGGGTCAGGTAGGCCACCGCGCCCGACGCCAGCTGGCGGCGTTCCGGGCGCGGCGGGGTGGCGACGGCCGCGGCCCAGGCCGCGATGTCGCGCACGCTCGCCTTCGGGATGCCGACGGTGCCGCCCGAGGACACCACCGTCCCCAGGTCGCCGAGCCGCGACCGCGAGGCGAAGGGCTCCGGCGACTGCGTGGCGGCGAGCTCGTCGAGGCGCATCGGCACCCCGGGGACCGGCCCGACGGCGACGACCGGCGCCGTCGTCTCCGGGAGCTGGTGCGCGGTCTGCGGGAACACCACGACCAGCCGGGGGTCGATCTGCTCGAGCTGGCGGGCGCGGCGCCCGGCCCCGGGCGGCGCGGACAGGAACACGGCGCCGGCGTCGACGAGGTGCGTCGCGTACCGGACGGCGAGCGCGTCGGGGCGGTTCGGCGCGTACTGGGCGACGAGGTCTCCCGTGCCGATCCCGAGGCCGGCCAGGGCGCGGGCGTAGCGGTGGATCGCGGCCAGGAGCTCCGCGCCGGTCGTCTCGCCGTCGGGGTGGCGCAGCACCACGCGGTCGCCCGCCGCGGACAGCGCGCCCACGATCTGCTCCACGCTGGGGTGGACCTCGGGGCGGGTCACCTCGGACGTCCGGGTCGGCGCATCGGTCACGTTCCGTACGCTTCCGCCCGGTCCTCGATCAGACCATCGGCCGACCGGGTGAGCGCTGGTTCAGTCAGCTTGCCGGGCGTCCCGGGGTGTCGCGGCGGACGAGGTAGAACGCCGACACGGTGGTGGCCGTCCCGCACACCGGGCAACGGCGGCGCTCGCGACGCCCGCGGTCGATGAGCTCCCCGGGCGGGAAGCGCCGGACGCGGCCGCGGCAGGGCGTGCCGGGACAGATCAGCTCCTGGTGCCACACCAGGTGCTCGCCCGTCGGCGCCCAGGCGGTGACGTCGTCGTCCTCCATGACCCCCCAGTGTCGGCACCGATCCGCGCGCACCGGCAACCGTCGGGGGAACTAGTTCCCGGATCGGTCGGTCGCGACCGATCGGACCGCCCGGCGATTGTCGGATGGATCGCAGATCGTCCCCGTCGGTAACGACGGGGAACGGCGTACTTTCGTCGATCACCGATTCCCGGGGCACGGTGCGTGCGAATGCTGATCATCGCCTGCGCCGTTCGGTCGCATTCGGACAGCGTGTTCGCGTTACCCCTGTTCCTAGAACCCACGGTAACGCAGGAGGGCCGCTCGAGCGGCTCCCTGCACCCGCCCCGAGGACCACGCACGCTCGATCCCATGAGGGCAGCGCGACGGTACGACGACGTGGTGATCACGGGG
Organism: Actinomycetospora chlora; assembly: GCF_039542135.1. NCBI lineage: Bacteria > Bacillati > Actinomycetota > Actinomycetes > Pseudonocardiales > Pseudonocardiaceae > Actinomycetospora > Actinomycetospora chlora. The sequence continues at coordinate 54,964 of NZ_BAABHO010000030.1, read as the reverse complement.
CTGGCGCACGTCGACGCGCCGCACGTGGTGACCTCCGGGGAGCTCGAGGAGCAGCTCGGGGCCATGTTCGCCCGGCTGCGGATCGCTCCCGGGCTGCTCGAGCGGCTCTCCGGCATCCGCGAGCGACGGGTGTGGAACGCGGGCACGATGCCCAGCGAGGTCGCCGCCGAGGCCGGGGAGGCGGCACTGGAGCGCAGCGGCGTCCCGCGCTCGGAGATCGGCGCGCTGATCAACACCTCGGTGAGCCGGGACCACCTCGAACCGTCGACGGCGAGCATCGTCCACGGCCGGATGGGTCTGCCCCCCGAGGCGGTGAACTTCGACGTCGGGAACGCGTGCCTCGGATTCCTCGACGGCATGAACGCCGTGTCGGCGATGATCTCCCACGGCGAGATCGACCACGGCCTCGTCGTCGCCGGCGAGACGAGCCGCGCGGCCACCGAGGGCACGGTCGCCCGGCTGGCCTCGGACGCGGCGACCCGGCAGATGTTCCACGAGCAGTTCGCCACGCTGACCGTCGGCTCCGGCGCGGTCGCCATGGTCCTGTCGCGCGCCGACGGGCCGGGCGGGCACCGCTACCTCGGCGGGCTCGGCCGCGCGAGCACGGTCGGCAACGCCGGGCTGTGCGTCGGGCAGGGCGACGAGATGCGCACCGACAGCAAGGGCCTGCTGATGGCCGGCATGGAGCTGGCCGGGCGGGTGTGGAAGGAGGCCGTCGCGGCCTTCGACTGGGACCCGACCTCCTTCGACGCCTACTGCCTGCACCAGGTCAGCAAGGTCCACACCCAGGCTGTCGCCGACCAGTTCGGGCTCGACCGCGACCGGTTCCCCTCGCTCTACCCGCACTTCGGCAACATCGGCCCGGCCGGGGTCCCGACGGTGCTGAGCAAGGCCGTCGAGGACGGCACGGTCACCGAGGGCTCCTCGGTGATGCTCATGGGCGTGGGCAGCGGCATCAACGCCGCCGCCGCGGAGGTGCGCTGGTGAGCACCGCGACGGCGCTCGAGGGCTACCCCTTCGCCCCGCACGCGCTCGACGTCGGCGGGCACCGCATGTCCTACGTCGACGAGGGCGAGCGCGACGCCCCGCCGGTCCTGCTCGTCCACGGCAACCCGACCTGGTCGTTCTACTACCGCAGCCTGCTGCAGGCCCTCCCCCTGCGCGGGCGGCGCGTGATCGCCCCCGACCACATCGGCATGGGCCTGTCGGACAAGCCGGCGGAGGACACCTACCCGCACACCCTGGCGCGGCGGGTGGCCGACCTGACCGCGTTCGTCGACGCGCTGGACCTGCGCGAGCCGGTGTCGCTCGTCGTCCACGACTGGGGCGGGCCGATCGGCCTCGCCTGGGCCGCGGACCACCTCGACCGGGTGCGCGACGTCGTCGTCATGAACACCGGCGCGTTTCCGCTGCCGCCCGACCACGGCCTGCCGTGGATGCTGCGCGCGGCGCGGCTGCCCGTGGTCGGGGATGTGCTCGTGCGGCGTCTCGGGGCGTTCTCGCTCGGGGCGCTGGTGCTGGGCACCGGACGGGCGTGGCTGCCGGCCGAGGCACGCCGCGGCCTGCTCGCGCCCTACGACCGCCCCGAGCACCGCGTGGCGGTCAACGCCTTCGTCCAGGACATCCCGCTCGGGCCCGGCGACCCCGCCCACCCGGTGCTCGCGCGCCTGGCCGAGCGTCTGCCCGCGCTCGACGCGCTACCGGTCCAGGTGCACTGGGGCATGAAGGACCCGGTGTTCGACGCTGACATCCTCGCCCACGTCGAGCACCACCTCCCCCACGCCGAGGTGCACCGCTACCCGCACGCCGGCCACTACGTCCTGGAGGACGCGACGCCGGCCATCGTCGACCGGGTCGGCACGTTCCTGGACCGCCGGTGACGGCCCGCACGGCGCCTCCGACCGCCCTCGACGGGTGGCTCGCCGAGCACGCGCGGGCGCGGCCCGACGCCCCGGCGCTCGTGCTGCCCACCGCGGGCCGGTCGTGGCTCGAGCCGCTGCTCGCCGACCGGGCCACCCACGAGGTCACCTTCGGCACCCTCGAGCGGCGGGTCAACGACGTGGCGGCCGGGCTGCGCAGTGCGGGCGTCGGCCCCGGCACCCGCGTCGCCCTGCTGGTCCCGCCGTCCGACGACTTCTTCGTCGTCGCCTACGCGCTGGTGCGGGTCCGGGCCGTGCCCGTCGTCGTCGACCCCGGCATCGGCCTGCGCCGCGTGGGGCGCTGCCTCGAGCAGGCCGCCCCCGAGGTCTTCGTCGGCACCGCGCAGGCGCACCTGGCCCGGCGGGCGCTGGGCTGGTGCCCTGGCGCGCGCCTGGCGGTCGGGATCGGTCCGGTGCCCGGCACGACATCGCTGCGCCGCGTCGAGCGCGCGGGCCGGCGGTACGGTCCGGCGGACCCCGTCGAGCGGCCCGCCGGCTGCCCCGCCGCGATCGTCTTCACCAGCGGCAGCACGGGCCCGCCCAAGGGCGTCGAGCACGACGACGAGGGGCTGCTCGCGCAGGCCGCGCTCGTCCGCGACCTCTACGGGCTGGTGCCCGGGGACGTCAGCCTGGCCACGTTCCCGCCGTTCGCGCTGTTCGGCCCCGCGCTCGGCATGACCACCGTCGTGCCCCGGATGGACCCGACCCGGCCGGCGCGCGTCGTGCCCGCCCGGCTGGTGCGGGCCGCGCGCCGCACGCGGGCGACGGTCATGTTCGGCTCGCCCGCGGTGCTCGACCGCCTCGGGCGCGGCGCGCCGCGGGGCACGATCCTTCCCGACCTGCGCCGGGTGATCTCCGCCGGCGCACCGGTCCCCCGCGACGTCCAGCGCCGGGTGCTCGCCCTGCTGGGGGCCGGGGCCCAGGTGCACACCCCCTACGGCGCGACCGAGGCCCTGCCGGTCACCACGATCGGCAGCGACGAGCTGCTCGCGCTGCCCGACGACGGCATCTGCGTCGGGCGCCCCGTGCCCGGGGTCGACGTGACGCTGGTCCGGGTGGTCGACGGGCCGATCGGCGCGCTGACCCCGGAGCTCGACGTCCCGGACGGGGAGGTCGGCGAGGTGGTGGTCCGCGGCCCGGTGGTCAGCCCGCGCTACGCCGACCGCCCCGACGCCACCGCGGCCGCGACGGTCGACTGGGACGGCGTCCCCGCGCACCGCATGGGCGACCTCGCCGCGGTCGACGCCGACGGGCGGCTGTGGTTCGCCGGGCGCGTCGCGCACGTCGTCGCCACCGAGGACGGGCCGCTCTACAGCGTGCCGTGCGAGGAGGTCGTCAACCGGCACCCGGCGGTCCGGCGCAGCGCGCTGGTCGGGGTCGGGCGCGAGCCGGTGATCGTGGTCGAGCTCGCCGACCGCACCCGGCTCACCGACGACCTGCGCGCGGAGCTCGTCGAGCACGCCGCCACCGACGCCCGGACGCGCACGATCACCACCGTGCTCGCGCACCCGCGCCTGCCGGTCGACCCGCGGCACAACTCGAAGATCGACCGCGAGGCGCTGGGCCGGTGGGCGGCGACGCAGGGAGCCGTGCGGTGAAGGCGCTGGTCACCGGCGGCGGCGGGTTCCTCGGCGGTGCCGTCGTCGACGCCCTGCTCGCCCGCGGCGACGAGGTCACCAGCCTCGCCCGCGGCGACTACCCCGCCCTCGCGGCGAAGGGCGTGCGGGCGCTGCGCGGGGACCTCGCGGACCCGGACGCGGCGACCGCGGCGGTCACGGGCCAGGACGTCGTCGTGCACGTGGCGGCGAAGGCCGGGCTGTGGGGCAGCGACGCGGAGTTCCACCACAGCAACGTCACCGGCACCCGCACGCTGCTCGCGGCCTGCCGCGAGGCCGGCGTGGGGCGGTTCGTGTTCACCAGCACGCCGAGCGTGGTGCACCGCGGCGGCGACATCGCCGGCGGCGACGAGTCCCTGCCCTACGCCGAGCACCACGACTCCGCCTACCCGCGCACGAAGGCCGAGGCCGAGCGCCTGGTGCTGGCCGCGGACGGGCCGGATCTCGCGACCACCGCGCTGCGGCCCCACCTCGTCTGGGGACCGGGCGACACCCAGCTCGTCCCCCGCATCCTCGCCCGGGCCCGGGCGGGCACGCTGCGCCTCGTCGGCGACGGGTCCGCGGTGATCGACACGACGTACGTCGACGACGCCGCGGCCGCCCACCTCGACGCCGTCGACCGCCTCGCCCCCGGCGCGGCGTGCGCCGGGCGGCCGTACTTCGTGACCTCCGGCGACCCGCGGCCGGTGCGGGAGCTGATCAACGGCATCCTCGCCGCCGGCGGCCTCGGCCCCGTCGACGCGACCGTGCCGCGTCCCGTGGCCGTGGCCGCGGGCGCCGCGGTCGAGGCGACCTGGCGGGTGCTGGGCCGCGTCGTCGACCTGGGCGAGCCGCCGATGACGCGCTTCCTCGCCCGGCAGCTGGCGACGACGCACTGTTTCGACATCTCCGCGGCCCGCCGCGACCTCGGTTACCGGCCGCGGGTCGACCTCGACGAGGGCTTCGCCCGCCTCGCCCTCGCCCTCGCGGGCTGAGCGCGATCTTCAGCAACGGCTCAGCCCGGTCGCACGGCCGGACTCGGCCCCGCGTGCGACGCTGCTCGCGGCGACCGCGAGGGCGCCGCCGGCCCGACCGGCCCGCCGTGCCCACGCCCGGAGTGTCATGCCCGAGCCCACGCTGCCCCGCCCACGCCTGCCGCGCCGGCGCGTGGTGACGCGGCTCCCGGCGGCCCCCGCCGCCCCGGCACGCCCTGTGACGCCGACGCCGGTCCCGGAGCCGGTGACCAGCCCGCCGGCGGCGGCCGAGCCCGCCCCGGCGACCGCGCCGGTCGCCCGCCGGCTCTGGGCCTGGGCGACCCGCCGCGGCGGCGGCGCCGGCGCCCTCGGCGTCGAGGTCCTCGGCCGCGCCGGGCTCGTCGCCTACGGGGTGCTGCACCTGCTCCTCGCCGGTCTGGCCGCGCGGCTGCTGTGGGGCGCCCGCGGGGTGCGGGCCGACCAGGACGCGGCGATCGCGGTGGTGGCGGGGATCGGACCGGCGGGGGCGGCCCTGCTCGGGGTGGCCGTCGTCTGCCTCGTCGCCTTCGCCGTCTGGCAGATCCGCGCCGCCTGCTGGGGCTTCCGCTGGACGGGCGGGGGCGAGCGGTTCCGCAAGCGGGTCGGCGCGGCCGCCAAGGCCATCGCGATGCTCTCGGTCGCCACCCTGGCGTTCCCGCCCGCCGTCGGCCCCCTGCGGACGCCGCCGCCGGGACCGCCGCCGGCCCCGCCGCAGAACGGCACCCGGACCCTCGTCACGACGATGCTCGGGCTCCCGGAGGGCCGTCTGCTCGTCGCCGCCGTCTCGCTGGTCGCCCTCGTGATGGCCGCCGCCATGGTCTACACGGGCGTGCGGGCCACCTTCCTCGGCGACCTGCACCACGGGCACCTCACCCCCGCCTGGCGGCGCGTCGCGGTCGCGTGCGGCAGCTACGGCAACCTCGCCCGGGCCGTCCTCGTCGGCGCCGTCGGGCTGTTCTTCGGCGCGGCCGCGGTCACCGACGACGCCCGCCGGTCCGGCGGCCTGACCCAGGCCCTGCGGCTGATCGACCACGGCCCGGTCGGGGTCGTCGGGATCGTGCTCATCGCCGGCGGCACGGCCGCGTACGGCGTCTACTGCTTCATCGACGCCTACGCGCGGCGCGCCTAGTCCTCGGCCGGCTCGGACGGCTCGTCGGGAGCGGGCCGCCGCGCCGGGCGGACGCGCACCACGCCGCTCTCGAGGTCGAGCCCGACGAGACGGGCGCGCTCGCCGCTGTCGTCGGACTCCTCGACGCCCTCGAGCTTCGGGGAACGGAAGATGCCGCCGAACGCCGTCACGGGATCGAGGGTAGCCCTCACGAGGCGACGTAGAGCGCGATCACCCCGAGCGGGGCGAGGACGTCGAACCAGAAGATGAAGCCGGTGTTGCCCGGCGAGACGTTGTGCTCGCGCACCATCGCGCGCACGTGCCCGACCGCCGCCCCGAGGTAGAAGATCGAGAAGGCGATGACGACGGCGAGCGCGAAGTCGCCGTCGAACGCCGGCGACAGCACGCCGAGCACCCCGAGGGCCAGGCCCGTCAGGCCGACCTCCCACTGGAACGGGCTCCCGCGCGGCCAGCCGATGGAGTCCGCGATCGGGTCGGGCATGACGAGGTGGCCGGAGCCGATGATCAGCGCGTTGACCCCGACCACCCACACGAGCGCGTTGGTCAGCGACGCGGCGACCAGCCCGTCGGTGCCCCGCTGCGCGATCTGGACGATCTCGGCGACCACGAAGCCGATCAGGCCGACGTAGGTCGTCAGGCTCAGCAGGCGCAGGACCAGGGTCGGCGGTCCGGACGAGCGGTCGGTCGTCGCCGCCGGTCCCCGCGCGTCGCTGGTGGACTCGGCCATGGGGGAACGATAGGGACGGCCGGGGTCGGCCGTCACCACTCGTCCCGACGATCCCGCGGATCTCCGCGGACCCCGTGCGGCCGGACGCCGGCCCCGCGCCGCACCGGGCGGATCGGGGCCGGCGTCCGGCGACCCGCGGCCCTGGGCGACCCAGCGTGCAGGACACCGTCCGAGCGGGTCTCGGCGCCACGCACCGCCCACCGGCGCGTGCACGCAGACCCACGGCGTCGACCTCGCGCGGTCGTGGGCTCCGCGTGGGGCGCCCCGGCCCCGGGCCGGTCCACCGCGAGGGGGGACGGCGTTTCTCCTCCACGCCGACCGTGGCCCCGCGGTGCACCCAGCGACGACGGTGGGGCGGCGGGCCGGTCCGGGGCAGGACCGAAGGTCCCGATCCGTGGGCCGCCGGTCCCGCGGCCGAGGTCACCCCCGCCGCATCGCCGCCAGCTCCCGCCCGAGACGGCGCGGCAGACGCGCGCCGACCTCGCCGCCGAGCTCGCCCGGCCGCGGGAGCGTCTCGAGGAACCCCGTCGCGATCACGGCGCGCGTCGTCCCGTCGCCGTCGCGGAACGCCTCGGCCAGCCCGACGGCGACCCGGTCCGCGACGGCGCGCGAGCCCGTCACCGGGCCCGTCACGGCGGCGACGTACCAGCGGGCGAGGTCGGCCAGCAGCACCGTGGGCAGCAGCTCGCCGAACCGCTCGGCGTGCTCGCGCGCCAGCGCGGCGGTCGGCGCGCCGGCGTCGACGAGGACGCGGGACAGGACCTCGGCGGTCCCCTCGTACCCCTCGCGGCCGGGGCGGTCGAGGGCGTCGAGGAGCGCCTCGAGCTCGAGGCGGGCGATGCGGCGGTCCTCCGGCGTGGCGTCCGGGGAGGTGTGGAGCCGCGAGCGCAGGGCCCGCACGTGGTCGTCGATCTTCGGTCGCGGCGTGTGCCGGCGTGCGCGCAGCCGCATCACCCCGATCCCCCTCCCGCCGTCGTCGTGCCCAGGACGATGCCGTGGGTCGGGGCGCGGGCGCATCCGACTTCTGCTCGCCCTGCGCGAACAGGGGGGCCGGCCCCTCCCACCCCGGGGGCCGACACCCTGCCCGCCGGTGGCGGCGTGGCCCACGCTCGACCCCTCACCGACACCCGAGACGAGGCGAGCACCATGACCAGCCCGATCACCGCTCCGCTCACCACCCCGCAGCGCTGCGACCGCTGCGTGGCCCGTGCCGCGTTCGTCGCCCACGTCCCGGGCGGCGGCGAGCTCCTGTTCTGCGGCCACCACCACCGCCGGCACCGGGAGGGCCTCCTCGCGAGCGGCGCGCTCGTCTGGCCCCTGCCGGTGGACGTGGCGGTCGACACCCGCGACGACGCCGCATGATCCGCGGGGCGTAGAACGAGGGCATGACCACCGTCCACGACTTCACCGTCCCGGACGCCGCGGGCACCGCGACGCCGCTCTGGCAGTACGCCGGGCGGGTGCTGCTCATCGTGAACGTGGCGAGCAGGTGCGGGCTCACGCCGCAGTACGAGGGCCTCGAGGCCCTGCACCGCCGGTTCCACGAGCGGGGCCTGACGGTGCTCGGCTTCCCCAGCAACCAGTTCATGGAGCAGGAGCCGGGTACGGACGCGGAGATCCAGGAGTTCTGCCGCACCACCTACGACGTCACGTTCCCGGTCCTCGCGAAGGTCGACGTCAACGGGCCGGAGGCCACGCCGCTGTTCGGGTTCCTGCGCGCCGAGGCACCGGGTGACTTCGGCCCGGCCTACGGCGGGTTCTACGACGCGATCTCCCGGTTGCGGCCCGACGCGGCGGCGGACGAGGTCGCGTGGAACTTCACGAAGTTCCTCGTCGACCGCGAGGGGCGCGTCGTGCGGCGGTACGAACCGCCGGTGCCGCCCGAGGACATCGCCCCCGACGTCGAAGCGCTGCTCTAGCGACCGGTCGGGCGGTTGAGCGCCGGGCGAGCGGCCAACCCCGTGCCATGGCCGATTTCACGGGCACCACCACCGTCGACGCCGCCGACGACGTCCTGTTCGCCTTCCTCTCCGACGTGCACAACCTCCCGACGTACTTCGCGCGCATGACCTCGGCCGAGCCCGGCGAGGGCAACGAGGTCCGCACCACCGCCGCGCTGCCCGACGGCTCGCAGGTGGAGGGCCGGGCGTGGTTCGAGGTCACCGACGACAGCCGCCACCTCGCCTGGGGCTCGGAGGGCGAGAACGGCTACCACGGGTACCTCGACGTCCGGGCGGTCGGCGACGACCGCAGCGAGGTCGAGGTCCACATCCACACCGAGCGCGTCACCGAGGACACCGACGGCAGCATCCAGGGCGGCATCGACGAGACGCTCGCGTCGATCAAGCAGCTCGTCGAGCGGGCGGGCGCCCTCGACGCCTGAGCGCGGTCACGCCCGGAGGCCCTCCACCACCAGGTCGAGCAGCCGCTCGGCCTGGTGGGCCCCCTCGGCCCCCGCCGGGACGCGCCACACCGCGCCCATGAGCAGCAGGACGTCGTCCGGGTCGAGGCCGGCGCGGATGCTGCCGTCGGCCTCGCACCCGCCTGGGGTCGGTGCGGGCCCCCGAATCAGTGCAGCATCGTCAGGAGGCCCTCGAGCCCCCGGCGGAAGGCCTCGCCCACCTCGCCGGCCCCGTCGAGGTCGGCGCCGGTCATGGCGCCATCGCGCATCATCGCGAGGTGCCGCGCCGCGTCCTCGGGACGGCCCCGCCGCGGAGAGCCGCCGAACACCTCGGCGAACAGTTCGGTCAGCGTGGCCACGTACCAGGCCCGGTGGTCGAGGACGAGCCGGCGCACGGGATCGGCGGGATCGGGGTACTCGGCGGCCGCCTTGAGGAACGCGCAGCCGCGGAAGGCGGGGTCGGCCAGGTCGTCGGTGACGACGGCGCCGACGGCGCGCAGCGCGTCGGCCGGGGACGGCGCGCCCTCGACGGCGGCCGCCACGGCGGCGCGGGTGTGCTCGTCGACGCCGCGCAGGTACGCGAGGACGAGGTCCTCCTTCGACGGGAAGTGCCGGTAGAACGTCGCCCGCGTCGACGGCGTCTCGGCGAGGATGCGCTCGACCCCGACCGCCCTGATCCCCTCGCGGTAGAACAGACCGCCGGCCGTCGCCAGCAGCCGCTCCCGGGCCCCGGACCGCGTCGCCGTCGTCACGTGTCCACGCTAGCAGAAAGAACGATCGGTCTTGCTCGAACACCGGCGTCCGAGGCAACCTGCGGAGCGACAAGAGAGAACGGTCTTTCTGTTACCGAGGGGCACCCCGATGACCACCGCCACCCGACCCGCCGCCACCCCCGACGGCGGCCCCGCTGCCCCGGCGCTGCGCCGGCTCCACCTCGCCCGGGCCTCGTTCGCCGTCGCCTGGGCGGTCGCGCTCGCCCTGACCGCGTCGCCCCTGGGCGCCGTGGCCGCGGTCCTGCTCGTGCTCTACCCCCTGGTCGACGTCGGGGCCGCGGTCGTCGACGCCCGGGCCTCGGCGGCGCGCCGGTCGGCGCTGTGGGTGGACGTCGTGGTCGGGCTGGCCGCCGCGGGCGGGCTCGCCGTCGCGGTGACGTCGGGCGTCCCCGCGGTGCTGCGGGTCTGGGGCGCCTGGGCGGTCCTGGCGGGTCTGGTCCAGCTCGTGGTCGCGCTGCGGCGGCGCGGGCTCGGCGGCCGCGGCGCCATGATCGCCAGCGGTGCGCTCTCCGCCGTCGCCGGGACCGCGTTCGTCCTGCAGGCCGCGGGTGACCGCCCGACCGTCCTCGGGCTCGCCGGCTACGCCGCGCTGGGCGGGGTGTTCTTCGGGGTCTCCGCCCTGCGCCTGCGGGCGGCCCGCTGACTCACCCGAGGCGCTCGCGGCGGCCCGCGAGGAAGGCGCGCTCGGTGTCGTTGCCGGCCAGGGCGATCGCCTCGTCGTAGGCCGCACGGGCCTCCTCGACCCGTCCCGCCCGGGCGAGCAGGTCGGCCCGGGTGGCCGGCAGCAGGTGGTAGCCCGGGATGTCGAGGTCCTCGATCGCCGCGAGCGCGGTCTCCGGCCCCTGCACCTCGGCGACGGCGACGGCACGGTTGAGCGCGACGATGGGCGTCGGGGTGAGTGTCAGGAGCTGGTCGTAGAGGGCCAGGACCTGGTGCCAGTCGGTGGCCGCGCCGTCGGTGTGCACGGCGTTGATCGCGGCCTGGATCTGGTACGGCCCGGGGCGGCCGCGCCGCAGGCAGCGCCGCACGATCGCGTGGCCCTCGGCGATGAGCTCCCGGTCCCACAGGTCGCGGTCCTGGTCGGCGAGGGTCACCAGCTCGCCGTCCGCCCCGACCCGGGCGCCGCGGCGGGCCTCGACGAGCAGCATCAGCGCGAGCAGGCCGAGCACCTCGGGCTCGTCGGGCATGAGCTCGGCGAGCGAACGGGCCAGGCGCACCGCCTCGGCCGACAGGTCGGTGCGCAGCAGCGTGCCCGCGGTCGCCGTGTAGCCCTCGTTGAACACCAGGTACAGCACGGTGAGCACCGGCGGCAGCCGGTCGGGCAGCTCCGAGGCGTCGGGCACCCGGTACGGGATGCCGGCGTCGCGGATCTTCTTCTTGGCCCGCACGATGCGCTGCGAGATCGTCGCCTCGGGCACGACGTAGGCCCGGGCGATCTCGGGGACCTCCAGCCCGCCGAGCACGCGCAGGGTCAGCGCGGTCTGCGCCTGGGGGGAGAGCGCGGGGTGGCAGCAGGTGAAGACCATCCGCAGCTGGTCGTCGCGCACCGGGCCCACCTCCTCGTCGTCGCGTCGGTGCAGCAGCAGCGCCTCGGCGTGCCGGGCCTCGCGGGTCGACTCGCGGCGCAGGCGGTCGATCGCCCGGCGGCGGGCCGTGGTGACGATCCAGGCCCCGGGGTTGTCCGGCGGGGTGTCCCACTTCTCCATCGCGACCGCGAACGCGTCCTGGACGGCCTCCTCGGCGAGCCCGATGTCGCCGAGGAGGCGGGTCAGGGTCGCGACGCAGCGGCCGTACTCGGCGCGGTGGACGTCGGCGAGGTCCATGGCCACCGGTCAGGCGATGCCCTCGAAGGGACGGACCTCGATCGGCACCCGGCAGGCCTCGGCCAGCCTCTCCGACCAGGCCAGGGCGGCGTCGAGGTCGTCGACCTCGATAACGTAGAACCCGCCGAGCTGCTCCTTGGTCTCCGCGAACGGGCCGTCGGTCATCTCGGTGCGGCCGTGCTCGACGCGGACGACCGTGGCGCTGTCGGAGGGTTGCAGGCCGCCGCCGAACACCCAGATCCCCGCCGCCTTCATCTGGTCGTTGACGGCGCCCACCCGCGCGAAGGAGGCCGCCATCTCCTCGTCGGAGTAGGGCAGGTCGTTCTCGTCGATGCGGACACCCAGCAGGTAGTGCACGGCACGTCTCCTTCGGTGCGGGGCGCGGCCCGGTGCCGCCCCCTCACCCTGGCGACGATCGGGATCGACGCGGATTCGACATGCCGCCGGAGAAATCTTGGGCGGGAAGCGGGATCACGCCACCGCCCGCCGCCGGCGGCCGTAGGCACCGGCGTGGGCGGAGATGTCGACCAGCACCGCCAGCACCAGCCACAGCCAGTCGAGGCCGACGACGCCGCCGGGGGCGACCAGCACGTAGACCAGCGTCGTCCACGGCAGGAACAGGAAACCGAGGATCGGCAGCACGATCCCGCCGCCGAAGGCGACGGCCCACTGCAGGGGGGCCAGGAGCCACCAGACGACGATGAGGGCGCGCGGTCCGAGGACCAGCAGGAGGATGAGCAGGCACACACGACCGTCGTAGCCGCCGGGCACCCGGCGCGTCCCCACCCGCGGGGGATGAACCCCGCCCGTCAGGTGCGCCGCCGGCGGCGAGCGCTCAGGCGCGGTCCAGGACCGGCAGCACCTGCCGGCGGAAGAAGCGCCCGTCGGCGGGGTGGGTGAGCATCCCCGCGACCGCGTCCCGCTCGACCCACCGGGCCTCGGGGTTGGCCGGGTCGTGGGGACGCAGCACGGCCTCGGGTCCCCGGAAGAGGAACAGCGTGATCGTCTTGCGCTCCGGGAGCCCGCCGCGGACGGCCCACCGGGTGATCGAGCCGAGCTCGCGCACCAGCTCGAGGTCGGCGAGCCCGCACTCCTCGTGGATCTCGCGGCGGGCCGCGTCGAGCACGTCCTCGCCGTCCTCGAGGTGGCCCTTGGGCAGTGACCACGTGCCGCCCCGTTGACGGACGACCACGACACGTCCGTGCGGATCGACCACCACACCGCCCGCCGCCCGGCTCCGGAACACGGCGACAGTCTGCCCGCTCACGCCTCCGGGACGACGACGACCTTCCCGCGCAGCGTGCCCGCCGTCGCCTCCGCGTGCACGGTCGCCAGCTCGGACAGCGGCACCCGGCGCGTGACGTCGATGCGCAGCTCCCCCGCGTCGACCAGCGCCACCAGCCGCGCGAGCTGCTCGGCGTCGCTGCGCACGAACACGTCGACCGCCCGCACCCCGCGGGCCTCGTCGGCGGGCGCGGGCGTCGCGGGCACCGTGTTGACCACGACGCCGCCGTCGCGCACGAGACCCACCAGCGCCGCCAGCCGCTCCGGGGTGATCGAGGCGAGGTTGAGCAGCACGTCGACGGGCTCGCCCACCGCCGTCAGCACGTCGGCGCTCGTGTGGTCGACGACCTCGTCCGCACCCAGGGCCCGCAGGTGCTCGGTGCTGCGCGGGCTGCCGGTGGCGACGACGTACGCGCCGGCGTGCTTCGCGAGCTGCACGGCGTAGCCCCCGACGCCGCCGCTCGCGCCGTTGACCAGCATGCGCTGCCCGGTGGTGAGCTTCGCGTCGTCGACGAGCGCCTGCCAGGCGGTGAGCCCGATCATCGGCATGGCCGCGGCGTCGGGCAGCGCGACGGTCCGCGGCGCGGCGACCAGGACCTCCGCCGGCGCGACGACGTACTCGGCCGACGCCCCGTCGGCCACCATCGGCAGGAAGCCGACGACCTCGTCGCCGACCGCAAGCCCGTCCACCCCGTCGCCCAGCGCGTCCACGGTGCCGGCCACGTCGATGCCCGGGACGTGCGGCAGCGTCACCGGGAAGGGCCCCTGGAGCCAGCCGCCGCGGATGCCGTCGTCGACCAGGTTGAACGACGTCCCGGCGACGCGGACCCGCACCTGCCCCGCCCCGGGGACGGGCGTCTCGACGTCCTCGTAGCGCAGGACGTCGGGGGCGCCGTACTCGTGGAACCGCACTGCCTTCATAGGGAGCCTCACTCGGGTCGTCCTATGCTTCGAACTCGAAGCAGCTGCGACCGACGCTAGACCCGCTTCGAATTCGAAGCAAGGAGGAGCGACCCGGTGTCCGACCCGCCACACGCCGTCGACCCCGTGCAGCTCGGGGCGTACTTCGCGCTGATCGAGGTGTCGGACCTGCTGCGCCACGCCATCGAGCAGCAGCTGCACGACGACGGCGGCCTGACGTTCGTGCGGTTCCAGGTGCTGATGCGCCTGCAGCAGACCCCGACGGGGAGCCACCGGATGACCGACCTGGCCGACGCGATGGTGATCAGCCGCAGCGGCCTGACCTACCAGGTGGGCCTGCTCGAGAAGGCCGGGCTGGTCACGCGCGCCCCCACCCCCGACGACGACCGGGGCGTCACGGTGACGATCACCGACGCCGGGCGCACCCTCGTCGCGCGGGTCCTGCCCGGCCACGAGGAGGTCGTGAGCCGGATGCTGTTCGACCCGCTCCCCCAGGACGACGCGCGCACGCTCGCGCGGCTGCTCACGCCCGTGCGCGACCACATGCGGACGGCCCCGCCGCGCTCGGCCGGGCCCCGGCGGCGCCGGTAGCGCCGGCAGGCGCAACACGACCGTCACGCGCCGGTGGTCTCATGGCGGTTCCGCATCTCCCCCGGGGAGATTAGGTTTCACCGTACGACCCGAAGGGACCCGTGATGACGACCGATGCCTCTCCCGCGACGCGGTCCGCGTCCGGCCTGCCCCTCGTCGAGCCCTCGCTGGCCGAGATGGCCCGCGCCGACGGCGTCCGCTTCCTGCTCGCGATGTTCGTCGACCTCACCGGCAAGCCGTGCGCGAAGCTCGTGCCGGTCGAGTCCGCCGACGAGCTGCAGGCCGAGGGCGTCGGCTTCGCCGGGTACGCGGTCGGCGCGATCGGCCAGCAGCCCTCCGACCCGGACCTGGTCGTGCTGCCCGACCTCGCCAGCTACACCCCGCTGCCGTGGGTGCGCGAGGGTCTCGCGCTGGTGCACTGCGACCCGCACGTCGAGGGCGTGCCGTGGCACTTCGCGCCGCGGGTGATCCTCAAGGCGGTGCTCGCCCGGGCGGCCGCCCAGCAGGTCGAGCTGTTCGCCGGCGCGGAGATCGAGTACTTCCTGGTCCGCCGCGGCGAGGACGGCACCCTGGCGCCCGCGGACACCCAGGACACCGAGGCGCGCCCCTGCTACGACGCCCGCGGGCTGACCCGCATGTACGACCACCTCACCGGCATCTCCACCGCGATGAACGCGCTGGGCTGGGGCAACTACGCCAACGACCACGAGGACGCCAACGGGCAGTTCGAGCAGAACTTCGCCTACGCCGACGCCCTGACCACGGCCGACCGCGTCATCACCGCCCGCTACCTGATCTCCGTGCTCGCCGAGCAGCGCGACATGACCGCCACGTTCATGCCCAAGCCGTTCTCCGACCGCACGGGCTCGGGCATGCACCTGCACCTGTCCCTCTGGCGCGGCGGCGACCCCCGCTTCCCCGACGACGCCGACCCGCGCGGCTTCGGGCTCTCGGACCTCGCCTACCGCTTCCTCGGCGGCATCCTCGACCACGCGTCGGGCCTGCAGGCCGTGCTCGCCCCGACCGTGAACTCCTACAAGCGCACCGGCGCGACCAGCACGCGCTCCGGCGCGACGTGGTCGCCGCGGCGCCCGACCTACGGCGGCAACGACCGCACCCACTTCGTGCGCATCCCCGACGGGCAGCGCATCGAGCTGCGGGGCGGTGACGGCGCGACGAACCCCTACCTGGCGCTCGCCGTGGCCCTCGCCGCCGGCCTCGACGGCGTCGCCCGCGAGGTCGACCCGGGCGCGCCCGGCGCCGCCGACCGGGCCGAGCTGCCCCCGACGCTGCTGCACGCCGTCGAGGCGCTCCGCGCCGACGCGGTCGTCACCGGCGCCCTCGACGCCGCGGGCCCCGGCGTCGCGGAGTACTTCGCCGGGGTGAAGCGCGAGGAGTTCCTCGACTGGCACGGCACCGTCGGCTCCTGGGAGCACGACCGCTACCTCACCGCGTTCTGAGCACGACCGAGAGAGGGACTCCAGATGTGCGGGATCGTCGGACTACACCTGCGTGACCCCGAGCTGTACCCGCGGCTCGGGACGCTGCTGGAGTCGATGCTGTGCGGGGTCGTCGAGCGCGGCCCCGACTCCGCCGGGGTCGCCGTCTACGGCGACACCCGCCGCGTGCCGGCGGGGCACGCGGCGGTGTCGGTGCTCCTGCCACCCGACGCGGACACGAGCGTGCTGGACGCGCTCGTCACCCGGGCCGGGGACACCACCGTCGTCGCCGCACCCGTCGCCCCCGAGGATCTGGTGGCGCGGGTGACCGCCGCCTTCCCCTCGGCGGTCGTCGTGGGCGCCGGCCGCGAGCTCACCGTCTACAAGGGCACCGGCCACCCGCGCGACCTGGCCGCCACCTACGACCTGGCGGGCGCGTCGGGCTGGCAGGGCCTCGCGCACACCCGGATGGCGACCGAGTCCGCGGTGGTCCCCGAGGGCTGCCACCCGTTCTCGGTCGGGCCGGACCAGTGCCTGGTGCACAACGGCTCGTTCTCCAACCACGCCTCGATCCGCCGGGACCTCGCGCGCGAGGGGGTGCGGTTCGACTCGGACAACGACTCCGAGGTCGGCGCCCGCTACGTCGCCTCCCGGCTGGCGCAGGGCGAGGACCTCGAGAAGGCGCTGCTGGGCCTGCGCGAGACCTTCGACGGCTTCTACACCCTGCTCGTCACCAGCGCGGACGGCTTCGCCGTGGTGCGCGACCCGATCGCGTGCAAGCCCGCGGTGATCGCCGAGACCGAGGCCTGGGTCGCCATGGCCTCGGAGTTCCGCGCCCTGGCGCCGCTGCCGAGCATCGACTCCGCCCGCCTCTACGAGCCCGAGCCCGGGAGGGTCTACGCATGGAGACGATGACCGTCGATCTCGCGACGAGCACCGTCCGCGAGCTCAACGCCGAGCTGCACGACCCGTCGGCGAAGGTCTACGAGGTCCTCGAGCCGGGCGGCGCGCACGCCGTCGCCGCCGGCGTGGACACCGGGATCACCGTGGACGTGCGTGGGCACGTCGGCTACTACGCGGCCGGGATGAACGACGGCGGCGTCGTGACCATCCACGGCAACGCGGGCACCGGCGTCGCCGAGAACATGATGTCCGGAACGGTGCGGGTCACCGGGGACGCCTCGCAGTCGGCCGGGGCCACCGCGCACGGCGGGCTCCTGGTGATCGGTGGCAGTGCCTCGATGCGCTGCGGCATCTCGATGAAGGGCGTCGACATCGTCGTCGGCGGCTCGGTCGGTCCGATGAGCGCGTTCATGGCCCAGGCCGGCCGGATGGTGGTCTGCGGCGACGCGGGCGACGGCCTCGGCGACTCGATCTACGAGGCGCGGCTCTACGTGCGCGGCACCGTGGCGGGGCTGGGCGCGGACTGCGTCGAGAAGGAGATGCGCGAGGAGCACCGTGCCGAGCTGGCCGAGCTCCTCGCCGCGGCGGGACTGGAGCACGACGTCGCGGAGTTCCGCCGCTACGGCTCGGCCCGGCTGCTCTACCACTTCCACTCCGAGCACGCGGGGAGCTATTGATGCGGGAATCGGCCACCTTCGACCGGTCGGTCATCGCCGACATCCAGCAGGCGGCCCGGACCGGCGTCTACGACATCCGCGGCTGGGGCGCCAAGCGCGCCGTGCCGCACTTCGACGACCTGCTCTTCCTCGGGGCGTCGATGTCGCGGTACCCGCTCGAGGGCTACCGCGAGCGCTGCGACACCGACGTCGTGCTGGGCGACCGGCACGCCCGGTACCCCCTGCACCTGGAGACGCCGGTGACCATCGCCGGCATGAGCTTCGGCGCGCTCTCGGGCCAGGCCAAGGAGGCCCTGGGGCGCGGCGCGAGCGAGGTCGGGACGTCGACCACCACCGGCGACGGCGGCATGACCCCCGAGGAGCGGGGCCAGTCGAAGCACCTCGTCTACCAGTACCTGCCCAGCCGCTACGGCATGAACCCGACCGACCTGCGCAAGGCGGACGCCATCGAGGTGGTGCTGGGGCAGGGCGCCAAGCCCGGCGGCGGCGGGATGCTGCTCGGGCAGAAGATCTCCGACCGGGTGGCGGGCATGCGGACGCTGCCGGCCGGCATCGACCAGCGCAGCGCCTGCCGGCACCCCGACTGGACCGGCCCCGACGACCTCGCCATCAAGATCCTCGAGCTGCGTGAGGTCACCGACTGGGAGAAGCCGGTCTACGTCAAGGTCGGCGCCACCCGCACGTACTACGACGTCAAGCTCGCCGTGGCCGCGGGCGCCGACGTCGTGGTGGTCGACGGGATGCAGGGCGGCACGGCGGCGACGCAGGAGGTGTTCATCGAGCACGTCGGCATCCCGACCCTGGCCGCCATCCCCCAGGCGACGCGGGCGCTGCAGGAGCTCGGCCTGCACCGCCACGGCGTGCAGCTGATCGTCTCGGGCGGCATCCGCACCGGCGCCGACGTCGCCAAGGCGATGGCCCTGGGCGCCGACGCCGTCGCGATCGGCACCGCGGCGCTCATCGCCCTGGGCGACAACGCCCCCGAACACGCCGCGGAGTACGAGGCGCTCGGGTCGGCCGCCGGGTTCTACGACGACTTCCAGGACGGCCGCGACCCCGCCGGGATCACCACACAGGACCCGGAGCTGGCGGCGCGCCTCGACCCGGTGCTGGGGGGCAGGCGGCTGGCGAACTACCTGCGGGTGCTGACCATGGAGGCGCAGACGATCGCGCGGGCCTGCGGCAAGTCGCACCTGCGCCACCTCGAGCCCGAGGACCTCGTGGCGCTCACCGTCGAGGCCGCCGCGATGGCGCGGGTGCCGCTGGCCGGGACCGAGTGGATCCCGGGGGACACGGAGCGGAGCGGAGCTGGACCGTGGACGGGGGTGCACGGTGCCTGAGGTCGTCGTCGTCGGTGGCGGGCTCGAGGGCTGCGCCGCCGCCTGGGCGCTGACGCAGCGCGGGGTCACCGACGTGGTGATCGTCGAGCGCGCCACGGTCGGCTCGGGGGGCACCGGCAAGTCGTCCGGCGTCGTGCGCTGCCACTACGGGGTGTCCTCGCTGGCCGCCATGGCCACCCGGGCCCTCGACGTGCTGGAGAACGCCGAGGACGTCCTCGGCGTGGACGTCGGCTTCCACCGGACCGGCTACGTCGTGGGCGTCGGCGAGCAGAACGTGGACGCCCTGCACGCCTCGATGGCCGACCAGCGCGCGGTCGGCGTGCGCACCGAGGACATCGACGTCTCCGAGGTGGCGAAGCTGTGGCCGGTCGCCGACCTCGAGCCGTTCGCCGCCTTCGCGTGGGAGGAGCGCGGCGGCTACGGCGACGCGTACCAGACGGCGCAGGCGTTCTCGGGCGCCGCGCGCCGCGCCGGGGCGACGCTGCGCCAGGGCACGACCGTCACGGAGATCCTCGCGGAGGCCGACCGGGTGCGCGGCGTCCGGCTCGCCGACGGCACGGAGATCGCCGCCGACCACGTCGTGCTCGCCGCCGGGCCGTGGTCGGTGCCGCTGCTCGCCGCGCACGGCATCGACCTGCCGATCACGGTGCACCGCGAGCAGATCGTGCTCGTCGACCCGGGGCAGGACCTCGGCGCGGTGCCCGTGTTCTCCGACCTGGTCTCGCTGCAGTACGTGCGGCCCGAGCCCGGCGGGGAGATCCTGTTCGGCAACTCCGACCTCTCGCGGCTGGAGCCCGCGGACCCCGACCGCTACTCGAACCGGGCGAGCGAGCACGCCGTCGACGTGGCGGTGGCGAAGGTCGGCGCGCGGTTCCCGGGCCTCGAGCACGCGGCGGTCGCCTCGACCTACGCCGGCTGCTACGACGTCACGCCCGACTTCAACCCGGCGATCTCGGCGACGCCGCTCCGGGGCCTGGTGGTGGCGGCGGGCTTCTCGGGGCACGGGTTCAAGATCTCGCCGTCGGTGGGGCGGCTGGTCGCCGACCTCGTGGTCGACGGCGAGAGCAGCGACCCGGACGTCCCCGCCTCGGACTTCCGGCTCTCCCGGTTCGCCGAGGGGGACCTGCTGACCAGCCCGCACCCCTACGTCGGCGCGGGACAGATGCGGTGACCGGGCCGGACATCCCCGACCACGGGCCGGCGACCCGCGAGGTCGACACTCGCGACATCGGGGCGGGGCGCACCCAGGAGGGCAAGCTCGAGCGCGCGATCGGCGCGCGCGTCCGCCGCCTCCGCCAGGAGTCGGGCGCGACGCTGGCGGAGATGGCGGTGCGGACCGGGATCTCCAAGCCGATGCTGTCGAAGATCGAGCACGCGCAGACGTCGTGCAGCCTCACCACGCTGGCCCGGCTGGCCGACGCGCTCGACGTCCCGGTGACGTCGTTCTTCCGCGGCGCCGACACCGAGCGCGAGGCGGTCTTCACCCCGGCCGGGGCCGGCCCGCGGATCGTCGCCCGCGGCACCCGGGTCGGGCACGACTACACGCTCCTGGGCTCCCTGCGCGGGCCGCACAAGCGCCAGGAGGCGCACCTCGTCACGCTCACCGAGCAGAGCGAGGAGTTCCCGCTGTTCCAGCACCCCGGCCACGAGCTGCTCTACATGCTCGAGGGCGAGATGGTGTACGCCCACGGCGAGTCGAGCTACACGATGCGCCCCGGCGACGCGCTCCAGCTCGACGGCGAGGGCCTGCACGGCCCGCAGGAGCTCGTGCGGCTCCCGATCCGCTTCCTCTCGGTCGTCGCGCACGGCGACGCCGGGAGCGACGCGTAGGCCCGCCCGTCACCGGGCCGGGATCGCGGGCACCGACGTGACCGGGCCGGGGGCGCGGGTCTCGGCGGTGGCCGGGCTGGTCGGCTGCGCCTGCGGCGTCGGGGACGACGACGGCGCGACGAGCTCGGGCAGCAGCGGCTGGCGCGGGGTGCCGCCCCCGCCGATGCTCGAGGGCCCGTTGTTGTCGACCACCTGCAGCGCCTGGCGCAGGCGCTGCACGTCGCGGCCCCAGGCGTTGGTGTTGTTGGCGTAGACCTCGAAGTCCTGGCCGTAGTCGGCGCGGAACTGGGTGCGCACGTTGCCCGCGGGGCCGTTCTCGGCGTTGAACGCGAACGACGGGCCGTAGGTGTCGTCGACGACGTAGGCGCCGTAGTTCTGCAACGTCCAGGCGATCTGGCGTCCCGGCTCGGTCGTCAGGCCGAGGGTGGTGATGTCCACCGACGGGGGGATCGCCAGCAGCGCGCCCATGCGCATCGCGGCGTTGGTGTTGTTGCCGACCGAGCCGTACCAGCCCACCGCGTACCCGTCGGCCTTCACCGCGGGCCACCGGAAGCACTGGCTCTGCGTGGCGCACGTCGCCAGCTCGGCGCGGGCGTAGAGGTTGATCTTCAGGGAGTGCCGCGGGCCGGTCTGGCCGGGCCGCAGCTCGCCGATGCGGATCGAGCCGCCGAGCCCGCTCATCCCCGACCCGCCGTGGGCGCCCTGGATGCCCGCCCCGTAGATGTCCTGGTCGGGGTAGCGGACGTAGCTGGTCGCCGGGCCACCCGCGGCGCAGCGGGCCAGCGGCTGGGTTGACACGATCGTCCGGCCGTCGGCGGACAGGAACGACGCGCTCTCGTTCTTGTTGTTGCTGGGCAGCACGTAGCCGGACGGGATCGGCACCGTGGCGAGCACCGTCCGCTGGGTCTTGCACCGGTCGCCGCCCCAGCCGCCCGAGCTCGCGAGGACCTGGGTCAGCGGGGCGGTCGGCGTGAGCACGATCGGCTCGTCGTCGATCTGGGGCACCCGCGAGGTCGTGTCGTTGCCCGGGATCGCGGGGAGGTTCGCGGGCACGAACTGGGCGCCGCTGCCGAGCGGCATGTTCCAGATGCTGGAGGAGGCGAAGGGCTGCTGCAGCGGGTCGCGTCCGCCCGGCGGCGTGGTGGGCGTGGTGGGCGGTGCGGTGGTGGTGGTCGTCGTGGTGGTCGTCGGGCGGGGCTTGGCGGGGTGGCCGGCCGCGCCGGGATCGGCACCGGCGCTCGGTGCCGACGTGATCGACACGATCGCCAGCGCGACCGTCGCGACGACCGACATCGCCGCCAGACAATGCGCCCGGTGACGGCGGGCAATGGTCGGTCTCCGGATCACGATGCTTTTCCTCCCGCGCGATCACGACGCCCCGGGACGCGCACCGGGCCATGACGTCTCTCACCATCGTGGCGGGTTTGGACGGCGTTACGGGTCCGACACGCGGAGGACCTGACCAGCATCGACGCACCTCAGGAGGGTCGCCTGCTCTTTCCTCCGCGCAAACGGCCGACGCACGCCGGCCATTCTTGTCTCGCGCGGAGACACATGTCGAGATCATTCCGACCGCGTCACGGACCGGCGTGTCGCGGCCGCACCGCGCACCCCGGTGAAATCGTTGAGCTGCACACCGACCCGGTACCGGAATCTCCGGAACGGGCCGGTGCCCCTCGCTCCCCCGACCATCGGAGAATCACGTGATCATTCTCGGGATCATCCTCATCGTCCTCGGCTACGTGGCCCCCGTGCCGGCGTTCGTCGCCACCATCGGCTGGATCCTCCTCGCCGTGGGCCTGATCCTCACCATCCTCGGCGCCGTCGGCCGGCCGGTGGGGCGCAAGACGTACTTCTGATCGGCCCGGGGGGGACGCGGCAGCGCGTCCCCCCGCACGCCGCTCACGACAGCAGTGCCCGGACGCTCTCGGGGTCCGGGCCGCCCGGGTCGATGACGACCACGGCCTCGTCGACGCCCGCCTCGGCGTAGCGGGTGAGCACCTCGCGGGTCGGTCCGAGGTCGTGACCCACCGGGATCGCGCACACGACCGCGCGGTGGCCGCCCGCAGCCCGGTAGCGGTCGTGCGCGGCGAGGATCTCCTCCGGCGTCCGCCGGTACCCGGAGGCGAGCCAGCCGTCGAACTCCCGCGCGGCCCGCTCCACGTTCGCGCCCCACGAGCCCAGCAGCAGCGGCGGGACGGCGAGACCGGTCACGTCCGCCAGGTCGGCGCGCTCGTCGCGGCCGTGGGTGACCAGGTCGCGCACCCGCACGACGTCGCGGCGGAAGGCGCGGAACCGCTCGGCGTGGTCGCGGTCGAACGTCGCGGAGTCGACGGCCGTGGAGCCGGGGCTCACGCCGAGGCTCAGGCGGTCGCCGCAGACCGCCACCAGCGACAGGACCCGGTGGGCGAGCTCGGCGGGATGGTGCAGCGGGACCTGCACGGTCGCCGTCCCGAGGGCCACGTCCTCGGTCACCGCCGCCGCCACCGCGAGCGTCACGAACGGGTCGGGCACGAGCGATCCGCGCCCCACGATCTCGGGGGTCCACAGGCTCGCGAAGCCGGCCCCGGCGAGGCGACGGGCCCACGCCGCGACCGGGTAGGGCGGCGCGGCCCCCAGGTGCACCAGCGTCGCCCCGAGCCGCACGGTCTCAGCGGATCCAGCGCTCGGCGATCGCGTCCAGCCGGGTGAGCACGTCGCGCTCCCCGCCCGGGTCCACCCAGAACGCGACGCGGTCGACGCCGACGTTGGCGAACCCGGCGG
This sequence comes from Actinomycetospora chlora, assembly GCF_039542135.1. Lineage (NCBI taxonomy): Bacteria > Bacillati > Actinomycetota > Actinomycetes > Pseudonocardiales > Pseudonocardiaceae > Actinomycetospora > Actinomycetospora chlora. The sequence goes on along the minus strand of NZ_BAABHO010000030.1, from coordinate 31,836 downwards.
GGTCGAACGTGTCGGGGTCGGCGCCGAAGGCGGTGAACGGGACGTCCGGCCGGCCCTGCTCGCCCAGCCACGAGCGGACCCGGCGGTAGGTCTCGAGGTCGAAGGTGTCGGGCATCCACGCGTCGCCGTGGTCGCGCAGGCGGCGCAGGGCGGCCTCGCTCTCGCCGCCGACGTAGATCGGCGGGTGCGGCGACTGCACCGGCTTGGGCCAGAGGTACGCCGGGTCGAAGTCGACGTACTCGCCGTGGAACTCGGCCTCGTCCTGCGTCCAGAGCCGGACCATCGCGGCCAGCTTCTCGTCGAGGATCCGCCCGCGGCGACGCGGGTCGATGCCGTGGTCGGCGGCCTCCTCGCGGTTCCACCCGGCGCCGACGCCGAACAGCGCACGCCCGCCGGAGACGAGGTCGAGGCTCGCGACCTGCTTGGCCGTGTGGAACACGTCCCGCTCGGCGGGCAGCGCCACCCCGGTGGCGAGCCGGAGCCGGGAGGTGGTCGCGGCCACCACCGCGAGCGTCACGAACACGTCGACGGTGCGGTGGAAGTGCCGCGGCAGGTCGCCCCCGGTGGGGGCGGGGCTCTCGCGGCGCACGGGGATGTGGGAGTGCTCGGGCACGAACAGGGAGTCGAAGCCCCGCTCCTCGAGCGCCGGTCCCAGGGCCGCCGGGGCGATGGTCTCGTCGGTGACGAACAGCACGACTCCGTACTCCACGGCGTGATGATCGCGGGTCGGTCGGTGGTGCGCCACCGTTCTCCTCCGACGGCGTCCGGCTCAGGCCGCGAGCCGGCGCGCGATCGTCGGGATGACGATCACCGCGGCGACGACGTGGGTGAGCATCAGCAGCGCGGCGGTCGTCGCGGCGGCGTCGGCGAGCACGTCGGGGACCAGCGACAGCACGGTCAGCGCGACCGTCGTGCGGACGAACGTCGTGCGCGGGCGGCGCGCCACGCGGCGCATCACCAGCGCCATGACCAGGCCGACGACGGAGAAGACGACGGTGAGGACGGCGAACCCGGGGACCGGGATCGGCGCGCCGGCGACGTCGAGGCTGATCCCGGCGGCCCGGCCGCCGGCGGCGACGGCCGAGGTCGCGATGCCGGCGCCGGCCGCGGCGAGCAGGCCGTACCCGATCAGCGGGAGGACCCGGGTGCCGGTCGCGGTCGCGGTGGTGGTGGGGGCGGGGGTGGCGGTGGTGACGGACATGGTGACCTCCGGGGTGCGGGACCGGCCCGATGCCGGTCTCTCACCCCTGCGTCGAACGGCGCCGGGCCGGATCGACACGGCCCCCGAACTTTTTTTCCTCAGCCGATGCCGGGTCCCGGGGCCTGCCCGAGGACGGCCCAGCAGTACCAGGCCGCCACGGTGCGGACCGGCCGGAACGCCTCGCCCAGGACGTCGAGCTCGCGGGCGCTCGGCACGGCGGTGCCCCACCCGGCGGCGTAGCCCTTGCGGATCGCGAGGTCGCCCGTCGGCCACACGTCGAGGCGCAGCAGCTGGAACAGCAGGAACATCTCGGCGGTCCAGCGCCCGATGCCGCGCACGGCGGTCAGCGCGGCGACCACGGTCGCGTCGTCCTGCGCGGCCAGCACCGCGCGGTCGAGGGCCAGCGCGCCCTCGTCGACCCGCGCGGCCAGGTCCCGCAACGACGCGATCTTGGCCTGGGACATGCCGACCCGCCGCAGCTCGTCGTCGGGCAGCGCCCGCAGGCCGGGTGCCGTGACCTCGCCGCCGAGTGCCGCGAGCAGGCGCCCGTGGATCGCCTCCGCGGAGCGGGTCGAGAGCTGCTGGTGGGTGATCGACCGCGCGAGGAACGCGAACGCCGTCTGCGACGGCGCGGTGAACGTCGGGAGCCCGTAGCGCTCGGCCAGCCGCGCGATCGTCGCGTCGCGGGCGGCGAGCCCGGTCGCCGCGGCGCGGTGGGGCTCCGACAGCAGCGTGGTCACCGGACGCTCACCGACACGGCGTGCACGGCGTTGCGGGCGCCGCCGTCGGGCTGGACCCGCCCGGCGGCGTCGGTGGCCCGGGCCGCGAGGACGTGCTCGCCGGGCGGGAGGTCGACGGCCAGCGCGAAGCGCTGCCACGTGCGGTGCTCCCCGCGGGGCTCCAGGTCGGCGCGCCCCCACGCCCCGTCCACCCCGACCGCCACCGCCGCGACGGGCTCCGCGCCCCACGCCCAGCCGGTGACGGTGACGGCCGTCCCGACGGCGGCGCCCTCGAGCGGGGCCGTGACGACGCTGGTGACGTCGAGGTCGCGGACCGGCTGCGGGCCGTCCGCGCCGGGCACCGGCCGCTGGTAGAGGCGGGTGGTGAACAGGTGCTCGGGGCGCCGGTCGGCGACGGTGAGCGCGGTCAGCCACTTGACGTTGTTGGTGCCGAACCAGCCGGGCACCACGAGCCGCGCCGGCCCGCCGTGCTCGTCGTCCAACGGCGCCCCGTTCAGCCCGAACGCCACGATCGCCCGCTCGCGCGCGACAGCCAGCGGGACGTCCTTGCGGTACTCGGTGCAGGCGACGCCCGCGAACTCCCCGGCGTCGGCGCCGGTGGCCCACAGCGACGGGCCGGGTCCCGCGCCGGCCGCGTCGAGCAGCGCCGCGACCGGGACGCCGTGCCACACGACGTTCGCCGCCCGGCGCACGAGCTCGCCGGGCACCAGGGGGTTGCCGAAGCACTCCAGCACGGCCGGCACGTCGACGCCGGGCAGCGCGCGCAGGTCCGCCAGGTCCAGGTCCAGGGGCGTCGCGACGTCGCCGTCGACCCGCAGCCGCCAGGTCCCGGGGTCGACGTGGGCGATCCCGAAGTGACCGATGACGTAGACGTCCTGCACCGCGGTGACGCGCGCGGCCAGCCGCTCCGGGCCCGGGATCCACTTCGTCGTGGTGGCCGGGTCCATCCGCGCGGTCACAGCAGGCCGTGGGCCCGGGCGTTGGTGATCACCTGGGCGCGGTTGCGGGCGTCGAGCTTGCGCATGACGTTGTGGAGGTAGGTCTTCACGGTGTTCGGCGAGAGCCGCAGGCGCTCGCCGATCTCGCCGTTCGTGTGCCCGGACGCGACGAGGCGCAGGACGTCGTACTCGCGCGGGGTGACCGGGGCGCCGGACGCGTCGGGGCCCGCGCCGGGGTGGACGCCGGGGTAGGCGCCGGTGCGCGCGACCTGCCGGATCGCCTCGCCGAGCTCGCGCCCCGACGCGTCCTTGACCAGCAGCCCGACCGCGCCGGCGGCGAGGGTCGGTGCCACCGCCGAGTGCTCGGGGAAGGCGGTGAACAGCAGCACGCGGCTCGACGGGCAGGCCGCGCGCAGGCGGGGCACGACGTCGGCCGCGTGGGCGTCGGGCAGGCGCAGGTCGAGCAGCACGACGTCCGGGCGCTCCCGGGCGCAGGCCGCCACCGCGTCGGCGGCGTCGGCGGCGTGCCCGGCGACCTCGATGTCGCTGTGCCGGCCGAGCGCGGAGACGACGCCGTCGCGGACCACGGGGTGGTCGTCGACGACCAGCACCCGGACCGCGCCCGCCCTCAGCACGGCAGCTCGAGCCGCCACGCCGCGCCACCCTGCGGGTCGGCGGCGACCGTGAGCCCGCCGCCGAGCCGGCGCACCGCGTCGCCGGTGGTGGCGAGCCCGACGCCGGGCCGGTGGTCGGGCGCGAGCCCGGCGCCGTCGTCGGTGACGGCCACGACCAGCCCGTCGCCGGGCCGGGCGGCCACGCTGACGACGACCGCCGACGCGCCGGCGTGCTTCTCGACGTTGAGCAGCGCCTCGCGCACGGCGGCGAGGACCACCTCGGTGCGCGACGGCGGCAGCGCGGGCGGGTCGTCGAGCACCACGAGCTCGGCGGGCACGCCGGTGCGGTCGCCGAACGCCGCGCAGTCGGCGCGCAGGGCGACCGCCAGCGCCAGCGCCGCGGGTGAGGCCCGCAGGGTCCGCAGCGAGTCGCGCAGCGCGGCCGACGCCTCGCTCGCCTGCGCCTGCAACCGGCCGAGCCGCGCGGCGAGCTCCGGGTCGGCGCCGAGGGCGTCGCTCAGCCCCGCCACCCCGGAGCCGATCGCGAACAGCAGGGCGCCGACGCTGTCGTGCAGCTCGGCGGCGAGCCGGCTGCGCTCCTCGTGCACCGCGACCTCGCGGGCGAGCCGCGCGCGCTCGGCCACGGCGACGGCCAGCGCCACCTCGTCGGCGACCGCCTCCGCGTGCTGCGTCGCCCGCCCGCCGAACGTGCCGTCGGCGCGGGCGCCGACGGCGAGCACCCCGAGCAGGCGGTCGTCGCGCCGGACCGGGACGGCGAGCAGGCGCCGCACGCCCTCGGCGTCGATGACCCGGTCGAAGGTGTGGGTGATCTCGGCGGAGCCCAGGTAGTCGTCGACCCAGGCCGGGGTCCCGCTCCCGTGGACCTTGCCGGTGAGACCGAGTCCGCGGGACACCGCCAGGCCGCGGAGCAGCCCCGTCCGGTCGCCGGTGACGTGGGCGAGCGTCAGCTCCGGGGCCGCGTCGCCGGGCGGCTCGGCGAGCCACGCCACGTCGCCCTCGGTCGCGAGCAGGTCCAGGGCCGCACGGACCGCGGCGCGGCGGTCGAGCAGGCCGACGAGCTCGGCGTGCTCCCGCGCGATCCCCTCCACCCGGTCATCCAACGCCCGCGTCCGCGCTGCTGTCACGGGGTGAACTGCTTGATGAGCTCGCGGCGCATGATCTTGCCGGTGGACGTGGCCGGCAGGGCGTCGACGAACCGCACCAGCCGGGGCCGCTTGTAGGGCGCGAGGTGCTCGCCCGCGTAGGCCACCAGCTCGTCCTCCGTCGGGTCGGTGCCCGCCACCGGCACGACGTAGGCGCAGGCCAGCTCGCCCTTCACGGCGTCCGGCACCGGCCCCGCCGCCACCATCGCGACCTTCGGGTGCGCGGCGAGCACCCGCTCGACCTCGGCCGGGTAGACGTTGTAGCCACCCGTGATGATCATGTCCTTGAGCCGGTCGACGACGAAGACGTGCCCGGTCGCGTCCATCGTCGCGACGTCGCCGGTGTGCAGCCAGCCGTCGGGCTCGATCGTCGCGGCCGTCGCCTCGGGGTTGCCGTGGTAGCCCGACATGACGATGGGGCCGCGCACCATCAGCTCCCCCGGCTCCCCCACCGGCGCGTCGCGGGTGACGTCGTCGAGGTCGGCGATCCGCAGCTGGACACCCGGCAGCGCGACGCCGATCGAGCCCGGCACCGGCGGCGCGTGGCGCGCGTGCGTCGTGCCCAGCCCCGCGACCTCGGTCATCCCCCAGAGCTCGATCAGCGGGGCGCCGGAGCGCTCCTCCCAGCGCCGGATCGTCGAGACCGGGATCGTCTGCCCGCCGACCGTGCAGCGCGTCAGCGACGACAGGTCCGCGCCGGCGAGGTCGGGGTGGGCCAGCAGCATCGCGTACATCGCGGGCACGCCCTCGAACAGCGTCGCCCGGTGCTCGCCGATGAGCCGCAGCGCCGCGCCCGCGTCGAAGCGCTCCATGAGCACCACGGTGCCGCCGGCCAGGAACGTCCCGTTGATCACCACGTTGCCGTAGACGTGGGGCGCCGGCAGGGCGGTGACGACGACGTCGTCCTCGCGGCGGCCGTGCATCGTCGCGGTGAGCGCGCAGTTGAGCAGCACCGCGCGGTGGCTCTGCACCGCGCCCTTGGGGTGGCCGGTGGTGCCCGAGGTGTAGCCGATGGTCGAGGGGGCGTCGGGGTCGGCGGTGATCTCCGGCACGGGGCCGTCGGCGCCCAGGAGCTCGTCGAAGGAGACCGCTCCCTCGACATCGCCGAACGCGACGACCGTGATCGGCTCGGGCAGGTCCCGGGTCAGCTCCAGCACCGTCGGGGCCTGCTCGGCGCTGGTGAACACCGCCGCCGCGCCGCAGTCGCGCAGCACGAACGCCAGCTCCTCCGGGGTGAGCATGACGTTCACCGGGTTGACGACCGCGCCCGCCTTGAGCGCGCCGTGGTAGGCGACGACCCACTCCCAGCGGTTCTGCGCGTAGAGCGACACCGGGCGTCCCGGCTCGACCCCGCGGGCGGCGAGGCCGGCCGCCACCCGGTCGCTGCGGCCGTCGAGCTCGGCGAAGGACAGCGTGCGCGTCGCCGTCACCAGGGCGGGCCGCTCGCCGAAGCGGGCACCGACCGTGCGCAGGATGTCGCCGGGACCGTTCATGCGGACAGCACAACGTGGCCTCACCGGGGGCGGCACACCCGAACGGGTGTGGTGCGCGTCGCGCGGCTGCGTAGCGTCGAGACGCATGACGGCGCTGCTCGACGAGGCCCAGCTCGGCCACCTGAAGCACTGGGACGACCTGTCCCGGCGGCTGCCCCACGACTGGTCGCTGATGCAGGGCAAGGGCGCGGGCGAGGACGACTTCGGCAGCTACCGCTTCCAGCTGGCCTACATGGTCTACGGGCTGGCCCTGACCCACCGCCACCGCCTGCCGGCGGCGCCCGGGCTGTTCCGGCCGACGATCCAGCGGCTGATCGAGAAGCTGCTCATGCCCGACGTCTGGCTCTACTGGCGCGACGTCTCCCGCGGCGGCATGGTCATGAACGCGCACCTCTCGGACGGCTACCACGAGGAGTGGGACCCGGTGGTGCGCGACAACATCATGTACTCGGCGTACGTGCAGTCGTGCGCGCTCCTGCACGACCACCTCTTCGCCGACGACCGCTACGCGCAGCCGGGCGCGCTCACCTTCGAGCACTGGTCGTTCTTCTGGGGCGGCGAGCCCAAGCGGTTCGCCTACGACCGCGACTCGCTGAACGACCACATCTACTGGCAGATGGTCGAGAACGGCTACCTCGGCGTGGCGTGCGAGCCCAACTGCGTGTTCCAGATCTGCAACCAGCCCGCGATCATCGGCTTCCGGCTCCACGACGCGATCACCGGCGGCGACCGCGCGGACGAGGTGGTGGCCGGCTACGAGAAGGCCTGGGCGGACTTCGGCCGGCTCGACGACACCGGCCACTACAACCAGATGGTGCTCGAGGACTCGAAGGTCGTCCGCCCGAACGCCCTGCAGGCGCCGTGGGTGGACGCCTGGTGCGGCGCGCTGATGAACACCTGGAACCGCGACTTCGTCCGCGAGCACTACCCCCGCCAGGTCGCGGACTTCCTCGAACACGGCCCCGCCGGGACCATCGCCGTGCGGTCGACGCCGGCGATGGAGGTCATGGGCCAGACGGTCGTCAACGACACCTGCGACCTCGGCTGGGTCGCCGCCTGGGCCTCGGAGATGGGCGACCGCGCCACCCTCGACGGCATCCTCGCCCACGCCGACCGCTTCATGGCGCCCACCTGGAACGGCGGCGCCCTGTACTACCCGCGCAACGACACGAAGAACGACGCCGACGGGAACCGCACCGAGATCGAGCCGATGACCGGCAACGTCCTGCTCGGCTACGCCCGGCTCAACGTGCCCGACGGGCTGCACGAGCTCTACCAGCGCCCCTGGGGCCCCGAGCACCACGCGCAGCCGGCGCTCACCGAGGTCGGGCGCGACGTCGAGGTCAGCCGCGCCGAGGTCGTCGACGGCGTCCTGCACGCCCGGCTGCGGCGCACCGGCGACGACGCCGCCGTCGTGGTCGGGCGCGTCCCGGACGGAGCGCGGCTGCGGATCGACGGGCAGGAGGTGCCGACCACCGCGGGGGACGTCCGCCTGGACGTCCCCGCGGGCCCGGCCCACGACGTCGAGCTGGTGCCGTGACCGCCCCCGCCGACGTCGCCTTCGACCTCGTCGACCACCACGGACGGGCCGTCGACGCCGGCTCCTACCGCGGCGAGTGGCTGCTCGTGCAGTTCGGGTTCACGTCCTGCCGGGTGGTCTGTCCACGGACGTTGACGAAGCTGAGCGCGGCGCTCGCGGAGATCGACCCCTCCGCACCTCTCCGCCCGCTCTACGTCAGCGTCGACCCCGAGCGGGACACGCCGGAGGTGATGCGGGCGTTCCTGGAGGCGAACTACCCCCGCTTCACCGGCCTGACCGGCACCCCGGAGCAGGTGGAGGCGGCGAAGCGGGCGTTCCGCGTCTTCGCCCGGCGCCGCCCCGACCCCGACGACCCGGACGGCTACGCCGTGCCCCACACCGCGATCACCTACCTCGTCGGCCCGGACGGCCGCCTCGCGCACCACTGGCCCGACACCGCCGACGCGGCCACCGTCGCCGCCGGCCTGGCCGAGCGCGTCGGTCACCTGACGATCGGCTGACGGAACGCGGGGCGGGCCGCGGCCCCGGCCACGGTCGGCGGCGTCGTCGCCGTGCGGGACGTGGCTCCGGACGTGGGAGCCCGCCCGACCGTCAGGTGACCGCAAGGTCGTGCACCTTCCGTGCGGGCATCCCGTGGCGTTGGCTGTCGGGCGCCCGGCACGGCGCGCGGGCGCGATCGGAGGTGGGCCCGGCCCGTGGGTGAGTTCGACGCCATCGACATCTCGTCGGTCGTCTGTCCGGAGACGGGCGTGACGGCGCGCGAGGCCGCCGTCAGCGCGGTCATCGCCCGCGACCACCTCGGGGCCGAGGCGGTCGCCACCCCGCTCGCGCCCACCCGGACCCGGCGCCTCGCGATGATCGAGGACATCCGGGTCCTCACCGGGGTACTCGTGCTGGACCTCGACACCGCCGCGCCGCCGGCCGGCCCGTACGACGCGGCGCTGCGCGCCCGGCTCGTGCACCGGGCGACGCTGCGGTCCGACGCCTTCGCCCTGTGCGCCGCGCTCGCCCTCGACGAGCTCGACGAGGACATGCGCCGCGGGCGCCGGGACGGCTGACCGCCCTCAGCGCCCGCCCTGGTGCAGGCGCGCCAGCATGCGGTTGTAGGCGGCGAGCGCGTCCTCGTCCCGGTCCACGTCGCCGTCCACGTCCCCGTCGCGGTCCGGCGCGAGACCCAGCGCGCTGCGGCGTGCGGACTCGAGCCACGGCCCGAGCTCCGGCCCCTGGCCGGCCGCGCGGACCCACCACCGGGCCAGCACCACGATCAGCAGCATCATCAGCGCGTCACCGCCGGCCCACATGATCGCGCCGCCCACCCGCACGTCGGCCAGCTCGTAGGCGGGGAACGGCGTGCGCGGCGCCAGCAGCAGCACGACGCCCACCAGCGTGTCGACGCCCATCGCGAGCATCATCAGCGCGAACCGGCCGAGGAACGACGGCCGCGACGGCGTCGCGTCGGCCCCGAGGGCGGTGGCGAAGAACAGCAGACCCGCGCCGAGGTAGAGCACCTGTTCGAGGTGGTGCAACGCCGGGCTGCCCGCCATCGCCTGCATGAACGTCGTGAGGTGGGTCAGCACCACCACCAGCGTGTAGACGACGAACACGGTCGCGGGGTGGAACACGGCGCGACCGATGCGCCCGGCGAGGGAGTCGACGAGGACACGCACCCGCGGCGATCCCACCCGGCGGGCGAGCTCGAGCGGCCCGCCCGCGACCCAGAGCGCCGGGACGACCATGATCAGCATCAGGTGCATGATCATGTGGACGCCGAACGAGTCGTGGCCGTACACGGCCACGCCCGAGTCGAACGTCACGACGAGGCCGGCGAGCGCCGCACCGAAGGCCGCCGTGCGCCCGAGCGGCCACGGCTCACCCGCCCGCGCGGCCCGACGGACCCCGGCCGCGTACGCGAGCGCCGCGACGAGCACCAGGACATCGACCACCCACGACGGCCGCCACGTCGTCAGCAGCACGCCCCACCCGGGCCAGCCCATCGGTGTCATCCCCCGACGATGACACCGACACGGGGCCGCTGCTCTCCGTGGCTCATCCGGCCCCACCGCCGGCGCCGACCCCGACACCGAGCGCGCGGCAGGAGGGCACCGTCGCCGCCGGCCCGGCCAGCGACGGGGGCAGCGCCAGGTCGGGCAGGACCACGGTCGGCCCGGCGAGCACCAACCGGTTGCGGACGTTGGTCAGCGTCTGGGCCAGGGTCGCGTCGGCGACGGCCGGCACGGCGTCGAGCTCCTCACGCAGTCCCGCCATCGACGCCGACCGTTCGCGCAGCAGGCGCACGACGGGCTCGGTGACCTGCTGGCCGTCGTCCACCGGCGCCGGACCGGCCCGGTCGACGCCGTCGGCGGCGGCGTCGAACGCGGCGATGCGCTGGTCGAGGTAGGCCAGCATCTGTTCGCGGGCCGCGGGCAGGTCGTCCGGACGGGCCTCGGGCACCGGCCCCGCGGCGCGCACGGCCGGTGTCACCGCCGTGCACACCTGCGCCAGCCACGTCTCGGGCGTGGGGTTGCCGGACGGTGTTCCGGGCCCCATCGGGCGGGGCTGCGGCGGGGCGGCCTCGGCCCCGTAGGAGCACCCGGCCAGGACACCGACGAGGAGCACGACCAGCGGCAGCAAGAGACGACGCACACCGGATCCGTACCCGCTTCCCCGCGTGGTCGGTGGCGGCCCACCGGTGTCGTCAGACGATCGTCAGCCCCGCAGGGCGGTCTCCGGCCCGCGCCTGTGATGACGTGGACGGGTGGGCAGACGCGGCGGCGAGGAGGACGCGGACGATCACGACGAGGCCCCGGAGGACCGTGTTCTCCTGCTGCTGCGCGGGGCCGCGGCGGTGGCCGTCGCCGGCCTGCTGGTCGCCGGTCTGCTGGCCCCGGTGGCGATCGGGGCCGGGACGGTGGTGGCGCGTGCCTCGAGCAACGTCGCCGTCACGGCTGCCGACGTCGTCGACCGGGACCCCGCGGCAGCGTCGGTGATCACCGATACCACCGGAGCGCCGATGGCAGTGATCTACCGCCGCTACCGCCTCCCGGTCGGGCCCCGCGGGATCGCCGCCCCGATGAGGGCGGCGATCGTCGCGATCGAGGACCGGCGCTTCTGCGAGCACGGTGGCGTCGACGCCCGGGGCCTCGCCCGTGCCGTAGGGACCAACGCGGTCGCCGGCACGCCGTTCGAGGGTCAGGGCGGCTCGACGATCACCATGCAACTGGTCAAGAACCAGCGCCTCTACACGCTCGCCGACGGTGAGCAGGAGCGCCGCGCCGCGACGGCCGACACCCTCGGGCGCAAGGCGACAGAGGCGCGCCTCGCGCACCGGGTGGAGCAGCGGCTCGACAAGGACGAGATCCTCACCCGCTACCTCGACCTCGTCTACTTCGGCCGCGGCGCCTACGGGGTCGAGGCCGCGGCCCGTACCTGGTTCCGCACGGGGGCCGCCGACCTGACGGTCCCGCAGGCGGCGCTGCTGGCCGGGATGGTGCGCGCGCCCGGGACCTACGACCCCGTCGACCACCCGCGGGCGGCGAGGGACCGGCGCGGCCAGGTCCTCGCCGCCATGGTCGACACCGGGGCGCTCACCCCCGCCCGCGCGGCGGCCGCCGCCGCCGCCCCGCTCGGGGTGGTGCCGGACCCGTCGCTCCCGGTCGAGGGCTGCGCCGGGGCGCGCCCGGGTACCGGCTTCTTCTGCCGCGAGGTCGTCGACCGGCTCGCCGCCGCCGGACTCGACCTCGCCACCGGCGGCTACACGGTGCGGACCACGCTCGACCCCGAGGTGACCGCTGCGGCCCGGGCGGCGACGCGGGACGCCGTCGGCCCCGACTCCGACGTGGCGAACGTGACCGCGGTGGTGGCACCGGACCGCGGGCGCCGCCCGGTGCTCGCGCTGGCGGCGAACCGCACCTACGGCGTGGACGGCGACGCCGGCCAGAGCGCGCTGCCCCTGACCACCGCTCCCCTGCGGGGCGCCGGTTCCGTCTACAAGATCTTCACTGCGGCCGCGGCCCTCGAGGAGGGCCTGGTCTCGCCGGGCAGCGATCTGGACGTGCCCGAGCAGTACAGCTCGGAGCTCGCCGCCGGCTACACGGTCGAGAACCTCGGCAGCTACCCCGACGAGTTGACCCTGCGGGAGGCCCTGGCGACCTCGCCGAACACCGCCTTCGTCGAGCTCGTGGACCGGATCGGGTCGACGGCGCCGATCGTCGACGTCGCCCGCCGGCTCGGCCTGCGCACCACCCTGGCCGCGCCCGGTCGGCACGGGCGCCCGCTCGCCGAGCGGATCGGGGCGGCCCAGGCGTCCTTCACCCTCGGCCCCGACCCGACGAGTCCCCTCGACCTGGCGAACGTGGCCGCGACCGTCGTCGCCGACGGCACGTGGTGCCCACCCACCCTCCTCGGCGAGGTGGCCGACCGCCACGGCCGCCCGGTGACCCCGCCGGGTGCGCCGTGCGAGCAGGCCCTCGCCCCGGACGTCGCCGAGGAGCTGCGCTCGGCGCTCTCGGAGGACATCGAGGACGGCACCGCCGCCGGCGCGGCCGACGACGCCGGCTGGGAGCGCTCGATGATCGCCAAGACCGGGACCACCCAGCGGTCGGCGTCGGCGGCCTTCCTCGGGGCCACCGAACGCTACGCCGGAGCGGTCATGACGTTCGCCACCGCGGGCGCCGAGCCGGTCTGCACCGATCCCGTCCGGACCTGCTCCGACGGCGACCTCACCGGCGGCTCCGTCCCGGCCGACACGTGGTTCGACCTGATGACGCCGTTGCACGGCGGCGACGAGGGCCGGAGCGAGGAGGACTGAGCCCAGGACCCGAACGGGCACAGGCCGCTCATGGTCCTGCTCCGCCGTCGCCGCACGAACCGGTCCCGGGCGGGCCGCGTCCTGGCGTCGGCGATCGCGCACCGCGTGCCGGCCCTCGCGGCGGAGTCGGCGTTCTTCACCGCGCTCGCGGTCTTCCCGGCCCTGCTCACCGTCGTCGCGATCCTCCGCGCGGCCGGGCCGGCCCTGGGGGCGGGCGCGGACGTGGCCGCGGTCGCCGGGATGACCCGCCTGCTGGAGGTGGTGCTCACCACCCGGGGCAGCGCGGCCGCCGAGGCGGCCACGACGCTGCTCTCCACGAGCACGGGCGGGCTGCTCACCGGGGGCACGATCGCCGCGCTCGTGCTGCTCGTCCGCGCCCTGCGCTCGGTGCTCCACGCGCTGGCCACGATCTCCGGACGAAGCCCACGCACGTGGCGCGCCGCCCTCGTCCTCGCCGTCGTGGTGCTGGTGGGCGGTGCGACCGTCACCGCGGCGGCGGTGCAGGACCCGTTGCTCGTCATGGACGTCCCGGCCGGCGCCGTGCTGTGGCGGGTCCTGCGGTGGCCCGCCGTCGCGATCGCCCTGCTCGGCTGGGCCGTCCTGCTGCTGCACCTCGGGATGCGCCTGCGCCGCCGTGCGGTACGCCCGATCGGGATCGGGGCGGCGCTCGCCGTCGGCGGATGGTTCGCCGCCAGCGCGGTCTTCCCGCTCTACGTCGCGCTGACCGCCCGCGTCACCGCGAGCCTCGGGGCCCTCGGGGGCGGGCTGATCCTGCTGGTCTGGCTCTAACTGCTGATGCTCTCGCTCCTGCTGGCCGCGGAGCTCGTCCGCGACCTCACCGCACCGCCCGGGACGGACGGGCCACCGCCCGCACCCGCCTGAGCCCGACCGCACGACGGCGCCTCCGCGCGCAGGCGGGGGCGCCGTCGGGGTCCGTGGCTGCGGGCGGTCTCAGCGGGGGGGAGAGGCCGGCGCCCTTGGTCGCGCCGGCTCCGGCCCCCGCGCCCGAGGACGGCCGCGCCGAACGCGACGCCCGAGCCACCGCGCCGCCCGGCCGGCACCGTTCTGCCGCGCTCCGACGGCCGGGCCAGGGCTTCACCGGCCGTCGGTCGGTCGCCCACCCCGACGGGGGCGGTCCGGCTCGTCCCGCTCGGTGTCCGGGTCGGCCGGCTTCGGCGCGTCCACGATGTGGTCCCGGGCGCGGGCGGCCGCCGGACGACCCTCGCCGTCGTAGTCCTCGGCGGGACGGTGGGCGTTCTCGTGGGCGCGCTGGGCAGCGCGCTGGTTCTCGGGCATCGCTCCTCCTCGAGCGGTCTCGCGTAGATCAGGTCGAGCTCGACGTGCGGGCGGTGGAGAACTCGGCGACGGTGGTCTCGCCCAGCGAGGGGTCGAGTTCCTCCTCCTGGTCGTCGAGGCCCGACCCGTCGGCGGGTTCACCGTGCTCCGAGGTGTCCTCGCCCTGGCTGTGCTTGCCGTTGCCGTTGCCGTTGGCCGTGAGCACCGAGCCGGCCGGCCGGGCCGCGGCCCGCAGGCCCGGCATCGGCGAGAGCTCCGGTGCTCGCACGACGAAGCGTTCGGTCGACATCGCCTTCATCAGACCCACGCACATGGCGATGAGCACGAGGCAGAACGGCAGGCCGGCAAGGATCGACGCCGTCTGCAGGGCGCTCAGGGCGTCGGCACCGCTCGCGGCCCCCGCGCCCAGGAGGACCGCCGCGATGACGCCCTCCATCACCGCCCAGAACAGCCGCTGCTGCCAGCGCGGATTCGGGTCGCCGCCGTTGGTGAGGATGTCGACGACGAGCGAGCCGGAGTCCGACGACGTCGCGAAGAACAGCACGACGACGACGATCGCCACCACCGAGGCGAGCACCGAGGCGATGGCGCCGACCGGCAGCTGCTGGAGCAGCACGAACATGCCCGTGTCGGTGGACGCCTCGGCCAACCGGTTCGCCGGGTTCAGCAGGATGGCGGACAGTGCCGACTCGCCGAAGATCGTCAGCCAGAGCATCGACGCCCCGACCGGCGCGAACAGCGCTCCGCCGATGAACGAGCGGATCGTCCGGCCGTAGGAGATGCGCGCCAGGAACATGCCGACGAACGGCGACCAGGAGATCCACCAGCCCCAGTAGAAGAGCGTCCAGCTCGCCTGCCATTCCTGGGCGGCCGGGTTGCCCGGGTAGGTCTGGAAGCTCTGCGCGGGCAGGTTCTGCAGGTAGTTCCCGAAGTTCGCGACGGTCGTGTTGAGCAGGTCCCGCGTGGGGCCGAACACGAAGACGAAGACCATCAGCGCGAACGCGAGCCACAGGTTGATCAACGACAGGTTGCGGATGCCCTTGTCGATGCCGAGCATCACGGAGACCACTGCGATCGACGTGATCCCGAGGATCAGCCCGATCTGCAGCGGGGTGGTGTTGCTGATGCCGAAGAGCGTCTCGAGCCCGGCGCCGACCTGCTGGGCGCCGAGCCCCAGCGACGTCGCCAGGCCGAAGAGGGTGCCGAACACCGCGAGCACGTCGACGACGAACCCCGGCCAGCGGTTGATGCGCTCGCCGAGCAGTGGATAGAGGGCCGACGCCGGGCGCAGCGGCAGGCCCTTGCGGAACGCGAAGTACCCGAGGGCGAGGCCCAGCACGATGTAGATCGCCCACGGGTGCAGGCCCCAGTGGTAGAAGGTCAGGAACATCGCGTTCTGCGCGGCCTCGGGCGTGCCGCCCTGGCCGACCGGCGGTTCCTGCAGGTAGCTCACCGGCTCGCTGACCGCGTAGTAGACGAGCCCGATCCCCATGCCCGCGGTGAACAGCATCGCGAACCACGACATGGTGCCGTACTCGGGCTTCGAGTCGGCGGGCCCCAGGCGGATGCGGCCGTAGCGCGACGCCATCAGGACGACGACGAAGATCAGGAATCCGGTGGCGCTGAAGATGTAGAGCCAGCCGAAGTTGGTGACGATGAACGAGTTCACCGCGCTCGCGGCGGTGGAGAGCCCGGCCGGCCCGAGCACCCCCCACAGGACGAGGGCCAGGGCGACCACCGCCGAGGAGATGAACACCGGCGGGCTGGTGTGCTCCCGGAGATATCGGGTCACGACGTCCTCCTCCGGTCGGGCTGACCGGTGATCGAGGGCTGGGGCGTGGGGGTGATGACGACGAGGGGCACGCCGTGCTCGGCGTCGGCGCCGACACGCTCGTAGGCGGCACGCGAGCCGTCGACGTCGCGGTCGAGCATCCTCATGAGGGCGGCCGCGGTGCGGGGCCGGCGTGCGGCGTAGTCGGCGAGGAGCCGGCCCGATTCCGCGGAGGGCAGCGGGTACGCCCAGCCGTCCCGGCGCCGGCGTCCCACCCGGTAGCTCACCTCGGGATGCGCCTCGATGTTGCGGAACCACTGCGCCCGCGCGCCGTAGCCGGCCGCGACGACGTACGAGCCGGTCGTCGGGCCGTGGCAGACGACCTCGAGGACCGCGTCGCGCGGTCGCCCCGTCCTGCGGCCGACGTGCGTCAGCAGCAGCAGGCGGCCGCCGAAGAGCCGCCCCAGGCCGCACCGGAAGACCGGGATCGGGGCGCGGACGAGGGCACGCGTGAGCCGGTGTCGCGCGGGGCCGGCGGTGCGCATGCGTGGGTCCTCCCTCGATGTCCGTGACGAGTCCACCGGCGCCGCGCCCGTCGCGCCAGCGTCCGCGGGCCCTCGTCAGGGGATCGCAAGACGTCGGCACCGGCGCGCGTGACCGATCGTCAGGTCCCGGCAAGGCCGTTCCCCGGCCGGCTTCACCCGCCCCGTGGTGTCGTGGGTGCGGCAACCGTCGACGAGGAGGGCAGCCGATGAGCCTGCTCGGCAACCTGCGTGCCCTGATGGGCGACCTGCCTGACGACGCGCTCGCGTGCCCGCCTCCCGAGCCCCCGCCCGTGGACCCCGGGACGGCCCCGGCCGCGCGGCGGACCTCGACGCCGCCGTCCTCCGTGCATTCCTCCGAGGACGGTGCACGACGCCTCGACGCCTGAACCTTGCGATGTCCTGACGAGCGCCGAGCGTCCGCCTGAGAAATCCACGGACGACACTTCCCGGCGATTCCGCTGTTCGCCCCACCGAACCACCGCTGATCGCGCTCGACGAACTCCCGACCGCGGTGACGGACCTTTTCCTCTCAGGTCCCGCCCGTCGGTCCGGGCGCGTTCCTACCGTCGCTCCCCGTCGGACACCCGGGCCCCGAGGCACGGTCCCGACGACCGAGAAGGACAACCACGATCTCGAGCGCGGGACGGGCTCCCCGGCACGTCGCGCCGTGCCCGCGCCGAGACGGCCAGGAGGTTCCCGTGCCCCGACGCGGAAGACACCGCACCACCGGACCCGTTCGCATCGTCGCGGCGGTCGCCGCCCTGCTCGTGACGGGCGGCATCGTCGTCGCCGCGGGCTCGGCGTCCGCCCATCCCCGAGCGGACTCCGAGGACGGCTCCGGCCTCGTCAGCACGCTCACGAGGTCGCTCGGCAACGGCGACGAGGAGGAGCAGAGCCCGGACGACTCCGACTCCGACTCCGAGGACCAGGACGCCGGCGACGAGAGCGCCGAGTCCGGGTCCGACACCGAGGACCAGGACACCGACCGCCAGGCCGACGACCAGGGCGACGACCAGAACGACGACCAGGCCGAGGACCAGCCTGACGACCGGCCGTCAGGTGACGACGGCGGTCAGGACGGCGGTCAGGACGCCGGTCAGGACGCCGGTCAGGACGCCGGTCAGGACGCCGGTCAGGAAGAGGAGCAGTTCAAGGGCCGCGACGAGGCCGCGCCGCCGGACGCCGAGGACTTCGTCGACATCCGCGAGGTCGAGCCGGGGTCCGGCGGGGGCCGGGGCGGGCGGTTCTCCGAGGCCGGCACGTTCCGTGTCGACTGCGGCACCAACGCCAACGGCGCCCACCGCAACAGCGACAACATCGTGCTCGGCCCGGGCAAGCGCAACGCTGCCCAGCACGTGCACGACTACGTCGGCACGACCGCCACGACGTTCTCGTCCTCGGACGAGGAGCTGCGCAACGCCTCGACGACCTGCACCGACGGTGACCGGTCGACGTACTACTGGCCCGTCATCCGCGACCTCAACGGCACCGGACCGGACGTGTTCGACGACGGCGGCGGGCTGGACGGGAACTTCGGCTCGGTCCTGCCCGCCACGTCGGTGGACCTGACCTTCCACGGCAACCCCACCGAGGACGTCACCGCCGCCCCCGACGGTCTGCGCCTGGCCACCGGCGACGCCAAGGCGGCGACCAACGGTGACGCGAACGCCAACGCGCGGTGGACCTGCACCGGCTTCGAGGACCGGACCACCACGCGCTACCCCCTCTGCCCCGGCGGCAGCAGCCTGGTGCGCATCCTCGACTTCCCGAGCTGCTGGGACGGGCAGAACACCGACTCCGACGACCACCGTTCGCACATCGCGTTCCCCGAGGAGGACGGGTCGTGCGCCGCGGGCACGCAGCCGGTCCCGGCGCTGCGGATGACGCTGACCTACGACCGCCCCGACGGCCGTGCGTTCGCGCTGGACTCGTTCCCCGACCAGCAGCACGCCCCGCAGACCGATCACGCGAGCTCGATCAACCTCATGCCCGAGGCTCTGATGGACCGGGCCGTGAGCTGCATCAACGAGGGCCGGACCTGCTGAGCCGGGACGGCGTCAGGGGATCGCAAGGCGCGCACGGCTCACACGCGGCGGTCGGCGAGCGTTGATCCCCGAGGAGCGGTGCGCGGCCGGCGAGGGGGCGGCCGGCGCACCGCTCCGCCGTGTCCACATCCCCCCGATCCCCCGGCCCCAGGAGGAAAGCGTTGCCGCGGTCCCCGCGTCGTCGACTGCCCACGGTGCTGATGGGGGTGGTGGTCGCCGCGGTGCTGCTCGGCGTGAACCTCCCCCGGCGCTGTCGTTCGTGCAGCAGTGGCGCCACGAGCGCCTGGTCAACAGCCCGGCCTACATGGCGGAGCACGGCCGCTGGGACGTCGTGTCGGTCCCCTCGTCGGAGCGGGTCAACGCCATCCACGCGGCGCTGCTGCCGAGCGGCAAGGTGCTGCTCATCGCGGGATCGGGCAACAAGGAGGACCTGTTCGCCACGAAGGCGCTGAAGAGCCTGCTCTACGACCCGCGCGACGGCTCCATGCGCATGATCCCCGTGCCCGACGACATGTTCTGCGGCGGTCAGACCCTGCTGCCCGACGGCCGGCTGCTCGTGGCCGGCGGCACCGCCCGCTACGAGAAGCTGTCGGGCGCGGTCACGCACGCGGCCGGTGCGATGCGGGTGAAGAACGAGGACCCGGACACCGCCCGGCCCGTCCCGGCCGGTACGGAGTTCGTGTCGCCCACCGGGCAGCGCTACCGCAGCGTGCGTGACGCGCTCGTGCCGGCCGCCGACAAGACCACCACCCGCACCGGGGCGACCGTCACCGCCAGCGAGGTCACCGTCTTCGTCGAGGCCGCCGCAGCGGGGCCCGCGGCGGTCAACCCGGACCGGGTCCAGTACGCGATCGCCGGGCTGCCCCCGGAGCAGGCGCGTGACCTGTACGGGCTCGGCGCTCCGATGACGCTCGACAAGCAGGACTACCAGGGCACCGACAAGGCCTTCACCTTCGACCCGGAGACCGAGAGCTGGTCGCGGGTCGGCGACATGGTGTTCGCACGCTGGTACCCCACGCTCACCCCTATGCTCGACGGCCGTGTCCTCGCAACGGCGGGCCTCGACGGCGTCGGCGAGGTCCTCAACGGCCAGACCGAGGAGTTCGACCCCGCCACGAACACCTGGACCGAGCGCAAGGACCTCACCCACTACTTCCCGACCTACCCGGGTCTGTTCACCACCGCCCGACCCGACGAGCTCTTCTACGCCGGCACCACCGCCGGGTACGGTCCCGCCGACCAGGGCCGGGTGCCCGGGCTGTGGGACATCGAGGACAACACCTTCCTGCCGGTGCCGGGGCTGCGTGACCCCGACCTGCTGGAGACGTCCGGAGCCGCCTGGGTCGGGCCCGTGCAGGACGGGCGGATGGTCGTCGTGGGCGGCGGCGGTGTCGGCGAGAGCGCGCGGTCGACGGCGCGCATCGACGTCGTCGACCTCGACGACCCGTTCCCGCGCTTCACCCCGGGACCGGAGCTCGCGGCACCGACCCGCTACCCGAACCTGGTGACGCTGCCCGACGACTCGATGCTCATCAGCAACGGGTCGGGCGACCACCGCGGCAAGGGCGCGTCGGACCACCTGCTGGCCCGGCTCTACCGGCCGGGGCCGAACGGCGGGACGCTGCGCGTCGCCGCCGACCCGGAGGTCGGGCGGAACTACCACACGGAGGGCCTGTTGCTGCCCGACGGGCGCGTGCTCACCGCCGGGTCGGACCCGCTGTTCGACGACGAGCAGGACACCGTGCCCGGGACCTTCGAGCAGCGTCTGGAGATCTACTCGCCGCCCTACCTGTTCCGGGGGCGGCGCCCCGGGATCACCGAGGCACCGGACACGGCCGACCGCGGCGAGACCCTCGCCGTGGCGACGCCCGACGCCGCCCGCGTGCAGCGTGCCCGGTTGCTGCGGCTCGCCAGCTCCACGCACGTCACGAGCGTCGACCAGCGCTCGGTCGCGCTCGACCTCCGCCGGACCCCCCGCGGCGTCGACCTGGACGTGCCCGCCTCGATCCGGACCGTGCCGACCGGGCGGTACCAGCTCGTCCTGGTCGACGACCGCGGCGTGCCCTCGACGGGCCACGTCCTGCGGGTCGGCGGCGAGGACACCCGACGCTCGGAGTGACGCCGATTCAGGAGACCGGCGACGTGCCGACGCAGGTCGTGACCGAGTACCGCGCCGAGGACGTCTGCTCGGCGATCACCGTGCCGTCGACGGAGATGCGGCAGGTGATGCGGCCGGCGTCGTCGGACGACGACTGCGCCGTGAGCGTGTACGTGGCGGCGTCCTCCGCGGCCGGGCGGGTGCGCTGCCACGGCAGACCGACGCCGTTCTCCTGCGACACGGCGCTGTCGGTCCCGAAGGTCACCAGGGCGCGGGCGGCGTCACCCGTGACCTCGTAGAGGACGCCGGGCGTCGAGGCCCCCGACAGCTCCACCGGCGGCGGGCTCGCCGGTCCCCGGCCGAGGACGGCGAGGGCGGCGCCGGCCAGGAGGCCCACCAGGACCGCGCCGACGGCCCAGAGGAGCCGGCGGACCGGAGCCGGGCGTGGGGGTGGGGGTGTCGGCGCCGGGGGCGTCTCCAGACGGGGCACGAGGTCGACGTCCCGGGGGACGGGCGGGACCGGCCGCGTGCGCGCGGGTCCGGGGACGGCCGGGTTCGACCGCGCCGCGGGCCACCGGACCGGGTCGCGGTCGGGCGGTCGGGTCGCGGGCGCCCCGGGGCGGGCGGAAGGGTCCGTCACGTCCGCACCCTCCCAGCGGTGGGGCCCCCCGGGGTCCGCGACGACCTTGCGACCTCCTGACGACGACCACCGATCGGTGGTTCGTGGCTGCGTCCCCGCGCGGCCGGCCTGCTCGACCCCGACCGGGCGCACCGACCTGCGCCGGGTGGGTGCCGCACCCGACACGGGTGACGCGCGGCCCGGCCCGCGACCCGGGCCCACTCAGCGCCGGACGAGTCCCCGCCGCACCGCCCGGGCCGCGGCGAGGTACACGTCCTCGGTGTGGCCGGCGAGCACGTCCCGGTCGTGGGGCCGGGCGAGCGCCGGCCCCCGGGCCGCGGCGGCGGCGTGCCGCGGCCGGTCGGCGTGCAGCGCGACCAGGGCTCCGGCGAGCGCCGCGGCGTCCGCGTCGTGGTCGCCGGCGGGGGTGACGAGCGCACCGAGCGCCGGCGGCACCACGTCGCGCACGCCGGCGGTGTCGCCCGCGAGCACCGGAGTGCCGACCGCGAGCGCCTCGAGCGCCGCGACCCGCGCGAGCGCGTCCGGGATCCCGGGCACCACCACGGTCAGGCGCGCCGCGGCGACCCGAGCGTGGACGGTGTCGGCGGGGGCCGGTTCGACCCGGTCGGCGAGGCCCAGCCGGGCGAACCGCGGGCGCAGCTCGTCGGCGAGGCCCTCGCCGCCGAGGAGCACGAGCCGCCCCGGGACCCGCGGTGCGGCCTGCGCCCAGGCGTGCACGAGCAGGTCGCGCTGCCCGGCCCCGAGGTGCTCCACGCGCACCACGATGTCGTCGGTGCGCTCCTGGGGCGCGGTGCGGAGGGCCGCGGGGTCGATCCCGGTGCCGACGACGGTGACGTCCGCGCGCGACCCCGCGGCGGCGAGGGCGGCGGCCGCGGCCGGGGACCGGGCGATCACGGCGCGGTGGGTGCGGATCGCCCACCAGCGCAGCCGCCGCAGGGGCGCGCGCTCCCCGGCCGGGACCGGGTCGGGCAGGCGGGACACCACCGCGAGCGTCGGGCGGCGGGCCCGGTGCGCGACGGCCAGCGAGCCGAGCGGCGCGGTGATCTCCTCGACGACCACGTCGGCCTCGACGCGCCGCACGGCGACGAGCGCGCCGAGGACGTACGCCGCCCGCCGCAGGGCCCGCGGCCGGGCGGGACCGGGGTGCGTCCAGTGCACCCAGCCCGTGCCGTGGTGCTCGACACGGTCGGCCAGGTGGGGGCGTCCCGGCGTGAGCACGGTGATGCGGTGTCCCGCGGCGGCGAGGCGCCGGGTGAGCTCGACCGCGGGGGCCGGGGCCGCCCCCGGGTCCGGGAGACCGAGGTGCAGCACCCGCAGCGAGGTGGTCGACGCGGCGCCGACCGGCCGGCCGGCGGTGACGCCCGCGGTGACGCGGGCCACCAGCAGCGGCACGGCCACGAGGACGAGCGCGACGACGGCCAGGACGCCGGCCCACGCGGGCACCGAGGCACGCGTCGCGGCGAGCAGCACCACCACCGCGACCGCGGCGAGGAGCCGGCCGCGCACGGGCGTCCCGGTCGGGGGCAGGTCCCGGCGGCGCCACGCCACGAGCACCCCCAGCAGGCCCGCGGCGGCGACGGCCCCACCCGCGGCGCCGTAGACGTGCCCGAGCGGCGCCGCGCCCAGCTCGGCGCCGATCGCGACGCCCTCGTAGAGCAGGACGGCCGCCCCGGCCAGGCCGACCAGCACCGCGGCGCGGGCGCCGTCGGCGTGCAGGCGCCACGCCGCGAGCGCGACGAACCCGACACCCGCCAGCGCCAGGGCGACACCGGGCGGCAGCCCCAGCTCGCTCACCGGCACCGACGGGGCGTCCAGCCCCACCAGCGCCGGCGGCACCGTCGCCACCGCGGCGGTGACGACCCCGAGCCCCACCAGCCAGGGGGTCGGCCGTTCGATCGGACGTGTCTCGATCCCCACGCGCCGGGGGTCCTCTCGCCGGGGACACGGTCGGCCGGCGCCCGCGGTGACGGGCACCGGCCTCCCGGTACAACGACGGGGTCACCCGTGGGTGTCGCCTCCGGGACCACGTCGCGGCCCCCGGCGGAGGAGCGGCCTCAGACGGCCTCGACCTTCGGCATGATGTCGTTCTTGATCCGCTTGAGGTCGTCGAGGGTCTTCGACACCGGGACGTCGGTGAACGGCGGCCAGATGAGCGGCATCGTCATCCCGGCCTCCTTGTAGGCCTTGAGACGGTCGGTGAGCTGCTTCTCGGTGCCCACCAGCAGGTTCGACGCGACACCGCCCGCGGTGCTCTGGTCGGTCTCCTCCTCGGTGATGACCGTCCAGATCATGCTGCAGATCTCGAGGTCCTTCGACCGCTTCGGGCTGCCGATCTCCTCGAACTGCTCGTCGATGGCGGTGAGCCACTTCGCGAGACCCTCCGGCGAGTCCTGGATGCCGATCCAGCCGTCGAGGTCGTACTTCGTGATGCGCTTCGCCGAGCGCAGCGGGTCCTTGAGCCCGCTCATGAAGATCGGCGGGCGCGGCTGCTGCAGCGGCTTGGCACCGAACCCGCAGCGGTCGAAGTCGGCGAACTCGCCGTGGTACTCGAACAGGTCGTTGCCCCAGACGCCCTGCAGGACCTCGATCGTCTCGCGGACGTGCTTGTGCCGCTTCGGGAAGATGTTCGACGCGCTCGCGGCGGCGAACTCCTCGGGCATCCAGCCGGCGCCGAGGCCGACGTTGAGCCGCCCGCCCGAGAGGTGGTCGATGGTGGCCAGCTCCGCGGCGAGGACGCCCGGCGCGCGGAACGGGGTGTCGATGATGCTCTGCCCGATGCGGACCTTCGAGGTGCGCGCGGCCAGCCACGGCAGCAGCGGGTAGCCCTGGAACCACTGCCCCCGCGCCTGCACCGGCAGGGCGTGCGGCAGGTTGTCCATCATGCCGAACGTGTACTGGAGCTCCTCGCGGTCCGAGGCCTCCGGGACCACGATCCGGTCCAGCGTCCACACCGAGTCGAAGTCGAGCTCCTCGGCGAGGTCCGTCAGGTCCTCGAGCTCCTTGATCGTCACCTCGGTGCGGAAGTTCGGCAGGTACAGAGCGAGCTTCATGGGGGTGCGGCCTCCTCGCCGTGCGTGTCAGGCGTCACAGTCGTCCGGGAAGACGCTCCCGCACCCGCCGAACAGGCGCAAGCAGGTGGCGCACAACCGGTCGACGGATTGCGATCACGAGAACCCGCCAGCTGTGATGTGACTCTCACACCGTCGTGCAGCAGCGCGCGGCGGGCCGTCGGGAGGTGGCTCATGGCCGACACGATGAAGGCGCTCGCGATCCTCGGGACCGGGAAGTTCGGGATGGTCGAGCGCCCGGTCCCGACCGCGGGGCCGGGCGACGCGGTCGTGAAGACCACCCGGGCCCTCATCTGCACCTCCGACGTCCACACCGTCGCGGGCCTGCTGCCGGTGCCCGACGGCCGGCTGCTCGGCCACGAGAGCGTCGGCGTCGTGCACGAGATCGGCGAGGGCGTGACGTCGGTCCAGGTCGGCGACCGGGTCGCGGTCAACGCCGTCACCCCCGACGGCACCTGCGACAACTGCCAGGCCGGCTACACCTCGCAGTGCCGCGGCGCGCTCGGCGGCTACCGCTTCACCGTCCAGAAGGACGGCAACATGGCCGAGTACTTCCACGTCAACGACGCCGACTACAACCTCGCGCCGATCCCGCAGGGCCTCTCCGACGACGCCGCGGTCTACGCCTGCGACATGCTCTCCACCGGGATCATCGGCTCGGAGAACGCGAACATCCCGGTCGGCGGCACCGTCGCGATCTTCGCGCAGGGCGCGGTGGGCCTGTCGGCGACGATCGGGGCCAAGCTGCGCGGCGCCGGGCTCGTGATCACCGTCGAGGGCATCCCGAACCGGCAGGAGATGTCCCGGCGCTTCGGCGCCGACGTCGTCATCGACCCGGCGTCGGGCAACGTCGCCGAGCAGATCATCGAACTCACCGACGGCGGCGCGGACTCGACGGTGGAGGCGCTGGGCAACCAGGCCACCTTCGAGGGCGCCCTCTACGCCACCCGCCCCGGCGGCACGCTGTCCAACGTCGGGTACCACGGCGAGTCCGGCCCGACGGTGACGATGCCGCTCGACGCCTGGGGCCTCGGCATGGCCGGCAAGAAGATCGTCACCGACCTGTGCCCCGGCGGGCGCCTGCGCATGGAGCGCCTCATGCGGCTGATGGTGAACGGCAAGATCGACCCGACGCCCATGACCACCCACCGGATGGGCATCGACCAGGTCGAGGAGGCCTTCGACATGATGACCCACAAGCGCGACGGGATCATCAAGCCGCTGATCACGTTCTAGCCCCTCCGGATCAGCGCGACGATCTCCCGCACGGCCATGAGCAGGGCGAACGTCGCGAACACGAGGCCGAGCACCGCGGCGTCGAGGGCCAGCCCGAGCAGCGCTCCGGCGATGACACCCGGCGCCGCGGTCAGCCCCAGGAGCCAGCCCCAGCGCGCCGACGCCGTGCCCTGGCGCACGTGCACCCAGCCCCCCACCACGGAGTTGGGGATGAACATCAGCAGGGAGGTCCCGGCGGCGACGTGGAGCTCGACGCCGAAGAGCAGCACCATCGCCGGGACGGCCAGCAGGCCGCCGCCGAGCCCCATCGCGCCCGACCACGCCCCGACGACGACGCCCACCGCCACCGTCGTCGGCACGACGAACCACGGGTCGGCGAGCAGCGCCGGGGACACCAGCGCGTGGGTGAACAGCGGCGGGCCGAACGCGTCGAGCGCGAACTTCGCCGCGGTCAGCACCAGGATCGCGATGAGCAGGACCCGCAGCAGCGTGTCCGACGCCCGCGCCAGGAGGCGCGGGCCGATCCAGCCGCCCAGGGTGCCGCCGACCATCATGCCGAGCCCGACGCGCAGGTCGATCGCGCCGCCGCCGACGGCGTAGGTGAGCGTGCCTGCCACGCACAGCCCGATCTGCGACAGCGTCGACGTGCCGTGCACCCGGGCACGGCTCATGCCCGTGAAGCGGTCCAGCGCCGGGACGTAGAGCACCCCGGCGCCGCCGCCGATGAGGCCGCCGACGATCCCGCCGACCACGCCGACCGTCCCGATCGCGGCCGGGGACCCGCGGTCGGCCCGCTCGAGGTCGGTCCCGGTGGCGCTCACGGGGCGCTCACGGGGCGCTCACGGGGCAGCGGTCGCGCGGGCGTCGAGCCACCACGCGACGACGTCGCGCTTCGTCCAGCCCGCCGGGGGTGCGGCGGTGTCCGGCCGCGGACCCGGCTCGGTCGCGCGGCGCAGGCCCTCGGCCAGGTCGGCCGCGTCGCCGGGGGTCGTCAGCGTCACCAGCGGGTGCCCGCGCAGGTCGTCGGCGAGGCCGGTCTCGGTGGTGGTGACGACGCGGCAGCCGTGCGCGAGACCCTCCACCAGCGGCAGCCCGATCTGCTCGCGCCACCGGCGGCGCCGCACCGAGGGCATGGCGACGACGGCGCTGCGGCGCAGCAGCTCGTGCACCTCCCGGCGCGTCGGCGTCGTGATCGCGACGCCGGGGGGCACGGGCCGGTCGACGTCGCCACTCGGGTCGGCGACGACCAGGCGCCAGCCGCGCCCGGCCGCGCCCGAGCGTTCCCAGGCGTCGGTCAGCACGCCGAAACCCTTGCGCTCGCTGGGGGTGCCGAGGAAGAGCACGGTCCGGTCCCGCAGGTCGACCCCCGCCGGCACCGGACCGCAGACGCGGCACGGCCCGAGCCGCGGCGTCAGGACGGTGTGCCGGGCCCGCAGCGACCGGCCGAACGCCCGCCGGTAGTTCTCCGCCGCCCCGCTCGTGCCGAACACGACCACGTCGAGCGCCCGCACCGACAGCCCGACCGCGGCGAGCACGACCCGCGACACCACCGCGCCCAGCCGCGGGTGGGCGTCGAGCGACGGGAAGCGGCAGCGCTCGCGGGCGTCGAGGTTCTCGATGGCGTAGGTCGCGACGGCCACCCGCCGCCGGGGGCGCAGCAGGCGGGCCAGCGCGACGTGGCGCAGGGCCCGGACCCACTCCCCCAGCCACAGGGGCTCGGCCACCTCGATCAGCTCCAGGTCGGGGTCCCGCAGCGCCCGCAGCAGCCGCGGCCAGCTGAACGGGTGCACCGCCGGGTGCGCCAGGAGCTGGGGCTCGATGTCGCCGCGCTGCGAGGTGAACAGCAGCACCTGGCCCGCGGGCATCTCCTCGACGACCGAGCTGCGCACGTCCGGGACGATCCGCAGGGTCTGCACCGGCCCAGGGTGCCCGGCGCTCACACGGCGCGCTGCACGCGGTTGCGGCCCGCGTTCTTGGCCGCGTAGAGGGCGCGGTCGGCCTCGCTGAGCAGCGCGTCGGGGTCGGTGGCGTGGTCGGGGAGCCCGGCGACGCCGAACGAACCCGTGACCAGCTGCTTCTCGCCGCGGCGGAAGTCGTCCTCCACCCGCCGGCGCAGTCGCTCCGCCAGCGCGACCGCGTCGTCGACCCCGCCGCGGGTGACGAGCACGGCGAACTCCTCGCCGCCGTAGCGGTAGGCGGTCTCGCCGTCGCGCAGCGCGCGCCGCAGCGTCCCGGCGACCTCCTGCAGCACGAGGTCGCCCTGCTGGTGGCCGTAGCGGTCGTTGAGCTCCTTGAAGTGGTCCAGGTCCACCATGATCACGGCCATCGGGACGCCGTGGCGGCGGGCGTCGGAGACGGCGGCGTCGAGGTCGGCGCCGAGGCGGCGGCGATTGCCCAGCTGGGTCAGCGGGTCGAACTGCGAGAGCCGTTCGGTCGCGGCGTGCAGGCGGCTCGCCTCGATCGCCGATCCCGACAGCGTCGCCAGCATCTCGACGGTCGACAGGCGCTGACCCTCGACCTGGCCCTCGGGCAGGTCGCAGCACTCGAGCACGCCGATGACGCGCGCGCCCACGACCAGCGGCACCGCCACCGCCGCGTCCTCCCCCGCCGCGCTGTCGCCGCGCGAGATCTGGCCGTAGCTCGCCGAGCGGCCCACCACCCCGACGCCGAGCGGGCAGCGCACCTGCATCGGCGCCACCGCGCCGCGGTCGGAGTCGTGCACCATCTCGAGCCCGCCGCCCTCCTCGTCGAGCAGCCAGAGCAGCACGCGGCCGTCGGTGACGGCGACGGTCGCCTGCACCGTGGAGTCGAGCACGTAGCGGATGTTGAGGCTGCCCGCGATCTCGCGAGCCATGATCAGGATCGTGCGCAGCCGGTCGGTCTGGGCCTGCAGCCGCTCGGCCTGGGTCGCGGTCTGCTCGCTCTGGTGGCGCAGCGCCACGGTCATGTCGGCGATGCCGTCGCGCAGCGCCACCAGCTCGGCGGAGCCCTCGACGGGCTCGGGCGGGGTCAGCCGACCCTCGCCGATCCCGCGCACCGCGGCCAGCAGCCCGTCCACCGGCGCGACGACGTGCCGCAGCAACAGGCGCCGGCCCCGCCACGCCAGCGCCAGCGCCACCCCGGCCACCAGGGCGGTGACGACGATGAGCGAGCGCTGCAGCGCCCGGTTCGCGCCGTCGACCTCGTCGATGGTGTCGATCACGAGCGTGCGGGTCGCGGCGCTGGCCGCGCGGTAGTCGGCCAGTGACCCGTCGGCGCGGGCGACGGCGGTGCCGGCGACCGCGGACGGCCCGGCCGCGCCCGGCCCGCCCGGTGGTGCCGGGGCGGCCAGCTGGCGGGCCCAGTCGTCCTGCCAGCGCCGCTGCAGCGCGGTGAGCTCGAGGACGCGCGGGAAGATCTCGGGTGGGTCCAGGGTGTCCAGCATCGTCGACTCGGCCGCCGCGATCTGCGGCGCCAGCTCGGTGGAGCGGTCGAGGAAGTAGCGGTCGCCGGTGGCGACGTAGGCGCGCAGGAAGGAGTCGGTCGCCATCACCGCGTTGCGCCCGTCCTCGAGCGCGATCTGCCCCGCGCGCAGGTCGTCGGCCTCCGGGGCGGTGACGAGCAGCGAGTAGAGCAGCCGGCCGACGGAGATCATGACCACGACCAGGGCCGCGAGGGAGACGACGGTGCCGAGGCGCTGCACCTCGCTGATCAGCCGCAGCGGTTGCGCCAACGTGCTCCCCCGCCTCCACAGCGGCTCGTCGAGGCGGACACGCTACCGCTGCTCAGGCGTCCGGTCGACGGCGTTGCGCTGCCCGGCGCCGAGGGGATGGGCCTGACCCGCGAGGCCCGCGTGCGCCATGCTGTCGCCGTGTACCTCGCGATCGCCGACGACGGTGTCGAGCTCCTCGAGCCGGACAAGGTCAACGACCTGTACGCGTCCTACTGGCAGCGGCTGGGGTCCGACACCATCGCCCGGGTCCTGGCCGAGCACGACGCCGGCGAGCTCCTCCCGGACATGAACCACGTCATGATCCCGGTGGCGACCCTGCGGCGCCTCGCCGAGGGCCGCGTCGGCGACGACTGGGAGACGCGCTTCGCCGGGATGCTCGACGTCGCCCGCGAGCGGGGGTGGCTCGACGAGTCCGGCACGGCCGTCCGCGCCCACCTCGAGCGGGAGCGCTGACCCGCCCGTTCTTGCACGTCCGCGGCGGTTCTTGCCCCGGCACGTCCTTCCTGGCAGGAAGGACCCCGTGATCCTCATCAACATCGTCATGCCCATCCGGCCCGAGAAGACCGACGAGTGGCTGGCCCTCGCGGACTCGTACGCGAAGGACGTGAACGCCGAGGAGGGCTGCCTCTTCTTCAAGTTCTCGCGCAGCCTGACCGACGAGAACGAGTACGTCTGCATCGAGGGCTTCCGGGACGCCGACGCCGGTGCGGCCCACGTCGCGCAGCCGCACGTCAAGCGGTTCTTCGAGGCGGCCCCGGACGTCGTCTCGGAGACGCCCCAGATCATCTACATCGACACGCCGCACGACGGCTTCGGGCCGATGGGCGAGATCCAGCCGCGCTGACCCACGCCGCTCAGGTGGCGACGGCGTAGCCGGGCACGGGGAAGCGTCCGGCCATCCGGTCGAACAGCGCCTGCTGACCGTCGAGCTGGGCGGTGACCGCGGCCTCGGCCGTCGGACCGTAGCCGACGACCGGGCGTCCCGCGTCGATCCCGGCGACGGCGGCGTCGCAGAAGGCGTCGAGCGGAGCACCGTGGTCGCCGCCGAGCCCCGTCGCGACAGCGGGCGGCACGAGCTCGACCACGCGCAGCGGCGTGCCGGTGAGCGACGCGCGCAGGACCATCGCGTAGTGGTGGAGCGCCGCCTTGCTCGCGCTGTAGAGCGGGGCGAAGGGCTGCGGCACCACCGCCCCGCCCGAGGTGACCTCGACGACCGTCGCGGGCCGGCCGTGGGCGAGCATCGCCGGCACCAGCAGGTGGTCGAGGTGCACCGGCCCGGCCAGCAGCGTGTCGATCTCGACCTGGCGCTCCGGCCACGGCGCGTCGTCCTCGGCCAGCCCGACACGGCGCTGCACGCCGGCGTTCTGGACCAGGAGGTCGAGCCCGGGCATGACGGCGCGGACGTGGGCGGCGAGCGCCTCGCGGTCGCCGGCGCGGGCCATGTCGGCGACCACCGTCTCCAGCCCGGGGTGCCGGTCGGCCGCGGCGGCGAGCGCGTCGGCCGACCGGCCGGTGACGATCACCCGCGCACCGCGGTCGAGGTACCGGACGGCGAGGCCCAGCCCGATCCCCCGGCTCCCGCCGGTGACGAGCACCTGCCCGTGTGTTGTCATGACAACAGCATGCGCGTCCGTGAGTTGTCGTGACAACACCGGGAGGTCGGACCGTGCCCCTCGACGCCGACGAGCTCGCCCTGTGGCACGCGTTCAAGCGGGCCGGCGAGGCGGTGCGCGCGGCGATCGGCGAGGAGATCACCCGGGCGACCGGCCTGTCCGACCCGGAGTTCGGCATCGTCACCCGCCTCGACGACGCCGGGGGGCGGATGCGCCAGCAGGAGCTCGCGGCGTCGATGGGCTGGCACCGCAGCCGGCTCTCCCACCAGCTCACGCGCATGACGGATCGCGGTCTCGTGGACCGCACCGGCGTCGGGAGCGGGGTCGACGTCGTGCTCACCCACGCCGGGCGCGTGGCCGCCCGGCGGGCGCGTCCGGTGCACGCCGCCGCCGTGCGGCGCCACCTGCTCGCACACCTGCCCGACGGGCTCCGGGACGAGCTCCTGGCGGTGCTGACGACCCTGGCCGGGCCGCCCTGAGGTCGGGCTCGGTCCGTCCGGGCTCCGCACACCCTGCCGCCGGGCCGGGGGCGCCGTACGCTGCGGCGACGGCGCGACCGAGCGCCCGGGGGTGATGGCCGTGACGACACCGACGCCGGCGTCGGGTGACGCGGTGGAGCCCGCGCGGCTGTTCGACCCCGTGTTCACCGATCCCCCGGACGACGCGGTCGACGTCGTCGTGCCGGCCCCGCGCTCGCTCGCGGTGTACATGGACTCGCTGCAGCACACCGGCCACGCGGGCGTCCTCGCCGGGCTGCGCGACCTCTACTGGCGCGAGGCCGCGACGTGCGTCCGCGAGGTGCAGCGGCGCTTCGGGTGCGTGCTGACCGCCGACGGCCCCGCCCCGGCGCGCCTGGCGATCACGCACATCGTCGACGAGCGCGTCCCCGGCGTGGCCGGGCTGCGGCCGCACGTGCACGTCTACGTCGCCGCGACCGGCACCACCGTCGCCGAGGGCCTGCGCGCCCCGGTCGACCTCGAGGCGCTCGCGGCCCGCGCCGACGACCTCTACGACCACCACCGCGACCGCCTCGCCGCGGCCACGGCCGAGGGGTGGGGCCTCACCTGGGGCCGCCCGACGCCGTCGGCGCCGACCGAGATCGTCGAGCCGGCGTGGACGGGCCGCGCGGCGCTGGAGCTCCTGCGCCGCGAGGAGCCCTGGTGCCCGGGCGTGTGGGTGCGCCGGCAGATCGTGGCGGGCGCGGCACCGCGGCGCGAGGTCACCTAGGTCGGGACGAGGGGTCGTCCGCCGGGTCGTGGTTGTCGGTGGGGGTCGGTCCAGGCCGGTGGGGTGAACCAGGGTCGGCCGTTGCGGAT
>NZ_BAABHO010000029.1:0-78143 GCF_039542135.1 Actinomycetospora chlora | reverse complement strand
GCACGGCCGGCGCGCCCGCGCCCGCGCCCGCCCCGGCGCCGCCGCCGAGCCCGGCGGCCACCGACCGCCCGAACCGGCCCGCCCGCACCGGCGGCCGGGACGAGACGACGGCGTCACGGTGAGCGCCGGGAGACGGAGCAGTCAGGGGAGCACGCCGATAGGGGAGCTCGACCCATCGACCGCCGAGACCCTCGACTGGACCGACCGGCTCCTCGAGGTGGAGGTCGGGCCGGTGGCGCACGGGGGGCACTGCGTCGCCCGCCACGAGGGGCGCGTGATCTTCGTGCGCCACGCCCTGCCCGGCGAGACGGTGCGCGTGGTGATCACCGAGGACCACGGCGGCTCGTTCTGCCGGGGCGACGCGGTCGGGGTGCTGGTCGCCTCGCCGCACCGCGTCACCCCGACCTGCCCGTGGGCCGGGCCGGGCGGATGCGGGGGCTGCGACTGGCAGCACGCCACCCCGGCCGCGCAGCGCGACCTCAAGGCCACGGTGGTGGCCGAGCAGCTCGCGCGGCTGGCCGGCGTCGAGCGGGAGGTCACGGTCGAGGAGCTGCCCGGCGGGCCGCTGGGCTGGCGCACCCGGATGCGGATGGCGGTCACCGACGACGGCCGCCCGGGCCTGCGGGTGCACCGCAGCCACGAGGTGCTGCCCGTCGGCGACTGCCCGATCAGCGCGCCCGGCGCGCTGGGCCCCGTCCTCGCCCGGGAGTGGACCCCGACCGCGGAGGTCGAGGTGGTGCGCGACGCCACCGGCGAGGTGCACGCCGCCGAGCTGTTCGAGGGCGCCCGGCACGCCGAGGTCGGCAGCGGCGTGGCCCACGAGGAGGCGGCGGGCCGGTCGTGGGACCTGCCCGCCGAGGCGTTCTGGCAGGTCCACCCGCACGCCGCGGACGCCGTCGTGGGCGCCGTGCTCGACGGCGTCGGTGACCTCGCGCCGGGCGCGACCGCCTGGGACCTCTACGGCGGCGCCGGGCTGATCGCCGCCCCGCTGGCCGAGCGCGTCGGTCCCGACGGGCGCGTCGTGCTCGTCGAGAGCGACCCGGCGGCGACGGCCGCGGCGGGGGAGTGCCTGGCCGACCTGCCGGCGGTGCAGGTGGTGCGCAGCCGGGTGGAGAAGGTGCTGGGAGACGGAGCGAAGCGGAGCTCGACCCGTGGAGGCAGCTCGTTGCCGGGCCCGCCGGACGTGATCGTGGCCGACCCGCCGCGCAAGGGCCTGGGCCGCCGCCTGGCCGGCGAGCTGGCCGGCTGCGGTGCCGGGCGGATCGTGCTCGTCGCCTGCGACCCGGCCGCCCTGGCCCGCGACGTCGCCGCGTTGGCCGAGCACGGCTACGAGCTCTCCGCGCTGCGCGCCTTCGACGCCTTCCCCATGACTCACCACGTCGAATGCGTCGCAACACTCCTGTCCACGTGATTCGTTCCGGTACACAGGACCCGGCGGCGTCGAGGGGGTCACCGGTGAGCGGGAGCCTGGTCAGCGCGGGGCTGGTGCCGGCCGGGCCCGTGAGCTTCCTGGACGGCGTGCGGCTGGTGGACCACCACTGCCACAGCGTCGTCGCCGGGCCGCTGGACCGCGCGGCCTTCGAGGCGCTGCTCTGCGAGGGTCCCGGCCCGGCGCCGGGCACGAGCAGTTTCGACTCGGCGCTCGGGTTCTCGGTGCGCCGCTGGTGCGCCCCCGCGCTCGACCTCCCGGCCCACGCGGAGCCGGACGACTACCTCGCCCGCCGCGCGGAGCTCGGCCCCGAGGAGGTCACGCGCCGCTTCCTCGGCGGCGCCGGGGTGGGCGCCGTGCTGGTCGACCACGGGTTCGCGGCCGCCGACCTGCTCGCCCCCGCCGCGCTGGCCGGTGCGGCCGGGGCGGCGGTGGGGGAGGTGGTGCGGCTCGAGGCGGTGGCCGAGGCGGTCGCCGACGCCGGCGTCGACGCCGCGGGCTACGGCGACGCGCTGCGCGACGCCGTCGCGGCCCGCACCGACCCGGCCGCGGACCCCGTGCCGGTCGCCTGCAAGAGCGTGCTGGCCTACCGCGCCGGGCTCGACGTCGACCCGACCCGCCCCGAGGACGCCGAGGTGAAGAAGGCCGCCGACGGCTGGCTGCGCCGCCGCGCGGCCACCGGCGAGCCGCTGCGCGACCCCGTCCTGCTGCGCCACGGCCTCTGGACCGGGCTCGACACCGGGCTGCCGCTGCAGCTGCACACCGGCTTCGGCGACCCCGACGAGGACCTGCACCGCGCCAACCCCGCCCTGCTGGTCGACCTCGCGCGGCTGGTCGAGCCGCTGGGCACGCCGCTGATGCTGCTGCACTGCTACCCGTACCACCGGGAGGCGGCGTGGCTCGCGCAGGCGTTCGCCGTGGTGCACGTCGACGTGGGGCTCGCCGTGCCGCACATCGGGGCCCGCGCGATGTCGGTGGTCGCCGAGCTCCTCGAGCTCGCGCCCTACGGCAAGGTGCTCTACAGCTCCGACGCGTTCGGGCTCCCCGAGCTGCACCTGCTGGGGGCCCTGCGCTTCCGGTCGGCCCTGGGTGGTCTATTGGAGCACCTCTGCGCGACCGACGAGCTCGCGCCCGCCGACGCCGAACGGGTGGCCACCATGATCGGGACCGACAACGCGCGCCGCGTCTACGGGCGGATGCCGGGGTGACCCCGCCGGTCACACCCGAGGTCGCCGAGCCCCCGCGGATCGACCCGGCGCTGTGGGCGGCGCTGGAGGCGGAGCTCGACGCCGCCGTGGCCCTGCGGCACGCGCTGCACCGCGACCCGCGGCTCTCCGGCGACGAGGGCGACAGCCGGGACGCCGTCCTGGAGGCCGTCGCGGACGTCCTCGGGGAACCCCCGGAAACCGTGGCGGGCACCGGCGCGATGGTGCGGCTGGGCCCGCCCGGCGTCCCGGCGGTGGCCGTGCGGGCCGAGCTGGACGCGCTGCCCGTGGTGGAGCGCACCGGCCTGGAGTTCAGCGCCACCGGGGCCGCCGCGCACGTCTGCGGGCACGACGTGCACGTCGCGGCGCTGGTCGCCGTGGTGCGTGCCCTGGGCCGGGCCGGGGCGGACCGGGTGCCCGCCCCGCTGCTGGCCGTGTTCCAGCCCCGCGAGGAGAAGGCCCCGTCGGGCGCCGCCGACGTCGCCGCCGACCCCCGCTTCGGCGCGCACCGGGTCGGCGCGGTGCTCGGGGTCCACGTGCAGCCGGAGCTGCCCCGCGGCACCGTGTCGGTGCGCGGCGGGCCGGTCAACGCGTCGTCGGACGAGATCGAGATCGAGGTGCACGGCCGCGGCGGGCACGGCGGCTACCCGCACCGCACCCGCGACCCGGTGCTGGCCCTCGCCGCGATCGTCACCGGCGTGCACCACATCGTGTCCCGCCGCGTCGACCCCATGGCCGCGGGCGTCGTCACCGTCGGGCAGATGGAGGCCGGATCGGCGCCCAACATCGTCCCGGAGACCGCGACGGCGCGCGGCACCGTCCGCGCCCTCGACGCCGACCGCGACGAGCTGCTCGCCGCGGTCCGCGACGTGGTGGAGAACACGGCCCGCGCGTACGGGTGCGAGGCGACGCTGACCGTCGTCCCCAACGAGCCGGCCGTGGTCAACGACGAGGCGCTGGCCCGCACGGTCGCGCGGGCGCTGGGCGCGCGCCGGTCCGGCGACCGGTCCGACGCCACCGGGCTCGTGCTCGACACCACGTTCCGCTCCTGTGGTGCCGACGACTTCAGCCACTACGGTGACGTGCTGCCGTCGTTGATGCTGTTCGTGGGCACCACCCCGGCCGGGAGCACCCCGGGCGAGGGTCCGGGCCTGCACCACCCCGAGTTCTCGCCCGACGACGCGATGGTCGGCGAGGTCGCCCGCGCGCTCCTCGCCGCCGTCGCCGCGGCGGGCGCGGCCCTCGGGGGCACGGAGGCGTCCACGGCGGCCGTGACGACCGGGCCGAACCCGTAGCCCGTCCCCGATGGCCCTCGCACTGCGGAGACGACGAGCACCGTGACCGACACCCACGCCAGCAGCACCCACCCCGGCCGGACCTTCGCCCTCGAGTTCCTGCGCGACCCGCTGCACGTCGCGTCCCTCATCCCGAGCGCCGGCCCGCTGTGCCGGCAGGCCGCGGCGCCGCTGCCCGAGACCGGCGACCCCGTCGTGCTCGACCTCGGCGCCGGCACCGGCCAGGTCACCGACGTGATCCAGGAGCGCCTGGCCGGGCGCGGTCGCCACATCGCGGTGGAGTTCAACCCGCGGATGGCCGCCGTCCTCGCCGAGCGCCACCCGAAGGTGGAGGTGGTCTGCGACGACGCTCGTGCCGTGGTGGACCGCCTGCTCGCCGAGGGGGTGCGCACCGACCTGACCGTCTCCGGCCTGCCGTGGCTGCTGACCTCGCCGAAGGACACCACGATCTTCGGCCCGCTGGCCCGGCTCGCCGCCCCCGGCGGGGCCGTGACGCAGCTCGCCCACGCCTGGATCCGGTTCTTCCCGGCCGCGAAGCAGGTGCAGCGCAACCTGGAGGCCCACTTCGAGGAGGTCGTGGTCTCGCGCACGGTGATGGCCAACATCCCGCCCGCCGTCGTCTACATCGCGCGTCGCCCGAAGCCCTGACGTCACGTCACCCACGCATCGTCGCGGGCTGCGGGCCCGTCCGGCGTCCGTAGACTTGGCCGGGCCCCCACCACCGGCGATCCGAGGTGACCGCAGTGCCGTTGCTGGATCGAGTCCGCACCCCGGCGGACCTGCGTCGTCTCGACGCGGACGAGGTGCGTGCCCTCGGGGGCGAGATCCGGGACTTCCTCGTCGACAAGGTCTGCCGCACCGGCGGGCACCTCGGGCCGAACCTCGGGGTGGTGGAGCTGACACTCGCGCTGCACCGGGTGTTCGACTCCCCGCGCGACGCCCTGCTGTTCGACACGGGGCACCAGAGCTACGTCCACAAGATCCTGACGGGCCGGGCGGGCGACTTCGACGGGCTGCGCCAGGGCGGCGGGCTCTCCGGCTACCCGAGCCGCGCCGAGAGCGAGCACGACCTCGTCGAGAACTCCCACGCGTCCACCGCCCTGTCCTGGGCCGACGGGCTGGCCAAGGCCGACGCGCTGACCGGGAGGGACCGCTCGATCGTCGCGGTCGTCGGCGACGGCGCGCTCACCGGCGGCATGTGCTGGGAGGCGCTCAACAACATCGCCGCGGCGCCGGACCGGCCGATCGTCATCGTCGTCAACGACAACGGGCGCTCGTACTCGCCGACGATCGGCGGGCTCTCGCGCAAGCTGACCTCGCTGCGGCTGCTGCCGCGCTACGAGGAGGTGCTCGAGACCGGCAAGCGCGCGGTCCAGGGGCTGCCGCTGGTGGGATCGACGCTCTACCAGGCGCTGCACGCGGCGAAGGCCGGGTTCAAGGACGCCCTGAGCCCGCAGCCGCTGTTCTCCGACCTCGGGCTCAAGTACATCGGCCCGGTCGACGGGCACGACGTCGGGGCGATGGAGCACGCGCTGCGCAGCGCCCGCGACTTCGGCGGGCCGGTCGTGGTGCACGCGGTCACCGCGAAGGGCCGCGGCTTCGCGCCGGCGGAGGCCGACGAGGCGGACCTCATGCACTCCACGGGCGTCCTCGACCCCGTCACCGGCCGCCCGGTCGGCCCCAAGGCCAAGGGCTGGACCTCGGTGTTCACCGAGACGATGCTCGAGCTGGGCCGCGAGCGCTCCGACATCGTCGCGATCACCGCGGCGATGCCCGGGCCCACGGGCCTGGCGGCCTTCGGCGAGGCCTACCCGGAGCGGCTGTTCGACGTGGGCATCGCCGAGCAGCACGCGGTGACGTCCGCGGCCGGGCTGGCGGCGGGCGGGCTGCACCCGGTCGTCGCGGTCTACTCGACGTTCCTCAACCGCGCGTTCGACCAGCTGCTCATGGACGTCGCGCTGCACCGCGCGCCGGTGACCTTCGCGCTGGACCGGGCCGGGGTCACCGGCGACGACGGCGCGAGCCACAACGGCATGTGGGACCTGTCGATCCTCGGGATCGTGCCCGGCCTGCGGGTCGCGGCGCCGCGCGACGCCGTGACGCTGCGCGAGGAGCTGCGCGAGGCCGTGGAGATCGACGACGGACCGACGGCGCTGCGCTGGTCGAAGGGGGCCGTGCCCGCGTCGATCCCCGCGCTGCGCTCGCTCGGCCCCGCCGCGGGCCCGGGTCGCGTCGACGTCCTCGCCGAGCCCGCCCGCCCGTCGCGGGCCGCGCCGCGGCCCACCGCCGTCGACCGCCTGCCCGAGAGCGCCGTGCCCGAGCGGCCCGACGTCCTGCTCGTCACCGTCGGCGCGTTCGGCGACCTCGGGGTGCAGGCCGCCGACCGGCTGACCGCGCAGGGGATCGGCGTCACGGTCGTCGACCCGCGGTGGGTGCAGCCCGTGCCGGAGGCGCTGCGGACGCTCGCGGCCGGGCACCGCCTGGTGGTCACCGTCGAGGACGGCGGGCGCCACGGCGGCGTCGGCTCGGCGCTGGCCGAGGCCCTGTCCGCCGACGGGGTCGACGTGCCGGTGCGCCGCCTCGGGCTCGACCAGGAGTTCATCGCCCACGCCTCCCGCGGCCAGGTGCTCGCCGCCGCGGGCCTCACCGACGCCGACGTCGCGCGCCGGATCACCGAGTGGGTCTCCGGGCGGGACGCGGCCACGATGCCGAGCACGGACGACAGCTCCCTCGCTCGGTAGATCCGCGGTTTCCTCTCAGCGGCTGCTCAGGTGCCCTGTGGCACCGTGGAGACGTGCGAGTACTGGTCGTGGAGGACGAGCAGGCCCTGGCCGACGCCGTGGCCCGGGGCCTGCGTCGCGAGGGGATGGCCGTCGACGTCGCGTACGACGGCGACGAGGGCAGCGAGAAGGTCGGCATCACCCGCTACGACGTGGTCGTGCTCGACCGCGACCTGCCGGGTATCTCGGGCGACGACCTGTGCGCGGAGATCGTCGGCGGGGTCACGCGCGTGATCATGCTGACCGCCAGCGGCGCGCTGCGCGACAAGGTCGAGGGCCTCGCGCTCGGTGCCGACGACTACCTGCCCAAGCCCTTCGACTTCGCGGAGCTCGTCGCCCGCGTCCGCGCGCTGGGCCGCCGGGCCACCCCGGCCGTGCCGCCGGTGCTGCGCGCCGGCGACGTGGTGCTCGACCCGTCGAAGCGCACGGTCAGCCGCGGCGGCACGCCGCTCGAGCTCACCCGCAAGGAGTTCGGGGTGCTCGAGGTGCTGCTCGCCGCCGGCGGGGCCGTGGTCAGCTCCGAGGAGCTGCTCGAGCGCGTGTGGGACGAGAACGCCGACCCGTTCACCACCACCGTGCGGGTCACCGTCATGACCCTGCGCAAGAAGCTCGGCGAGCCCGGCATCATCGACACGGTCGTCGGTTCGGGCTACCGCGTCCCGGCGGAGGCCCCGGCCACCGTCTGACGACGGCCTGGTCCCGGGCCCTCACCGGGGCCTGGTGGGCGGCGACGTAGCGTCGCCGCGTGACCTCAGGACCGGCCGGCTCGCCCGCCCTGCGCCGCGGCCCCGGCCTGCGTGTCCGCCTGACGCTGCTGGCGACGTCGCTGGTGGCCGTGGTCGCCGTCGTCCTGGTCTGGCTCGGCTGGATGCTGGTCGGCGAGGTCGTGGCCGCGGTGCCGCAGCTGCCGCCGGACACCCCGGTCGTCGTGGACGGCGTCCGCGTGCCGGCGGGGGAGCTGGCCGGGGCGCTGGGCAAGGCCGCCCGCAGCGAGGTGCTGCGCATCGGGTCGGTCGCGTTCGCGATGGTCGTGCTGGCGGCGGCGCTGGTGTCGTGGGTGCTGGTGCGCCGGGTGCTGCGCCCCCTGCACGTCGTCACGGCCACCGCGCAGCGGCTCTCGGCCGAGTCGCTGGACGCGCGGATCGGGGTGGCGGGGCCGCGCGACGAGGTCGCCGAGCTCGCCGCCACGTTCGACGCCATGCTCGACCGGCTGCAGGCCGCCTTCGAGGCCCAGCAGCGGTTCGTGGCCAACGCCAGCCACGAGCTGCGCACGCCCCTGGCCGTGCTGCGCACCGAGGTGGACGTGACGCTCGCCGACCCCGACGCGGACGTCGCGGAGCTCCGCCGCATGGGCGAGGTGGTGCGCGACGCCACGCGCCGCGCCGAGCACCTCGTGGCCGGCCTCCTGCTGCTCGCGCGCACCGAGGCCGCCGAGAGCGTGCCCAGCGAGCCGGTCGACCTCGCCGAGGTCGTGCCGGGCGCCCTGGACGCCGTGCGCGCCGAGGCCCGCGACCGGGCGCTGCACGTGACCACCGACCTGGCGCCCGCCGCGGTGCGCGGCGACCAGGCGCTGCTCGGGCGCGTCGCGGGCAACCTCGTCGAGAACGCCGTGCGGCACAACGTCGACGGCGGCTGGCTGCGGGTGCGCACGGAGGCCGAGGACGGGCACGCGGTGCTGGCGGTGTCGTCGTCGGGCCCGGTCGTCCCGCCCGCCACCGTCGCCGAGCTCTTCGAGCCGTTCCGTCGCGGCGCGGGACGCACCGGGAGCGGGACCGGGCTGGGCCTGTCGATCGTGCGCGCCGTCGCCCGGGCGCACGGCGGGCGCGCCACCGCCGAGCCGGTGGAGGGCGGCGGCCTGACCGTGACGGTCGAGCTGCCGCTGCGCGCGGACGCTCAGGCGCCGCCGGAATCCTGAGCAGCGTCCTGAGCGGTGTCCTGAGCGGGAGCCGGTTGCGCGGTCAGCGCCTCGGCCAGCAGCTCGGCGGTGAGCTCGGCCTGCCACGGGCGGGCGCCCATCGCGCGCAGCGCCTGCCCCACGGCCTCGGGGCCGGGATCCGCCGGCGGGGCCCAGCACAGGCGCCGCACGAGGTCCGGGGTCACGAGGTTCTCGACCGGGGTGCCGGTGCGCTCGGACAGCCCGGCGAGCGCCGCCCGGGCGGCCGCCAGGCGGGCGGCCGCGACGGGGTCCTTGTCGCCCCAGCGGTGCGCCGGCGGCGGGCCGTCCTGCGCCGCGGCCGACGTGGGCTGGTCCTCGCGGGACAGCCCGCGGGCACGCTGGATGGCCGACCACCAGCGGTCGGCGAGGCGGCGCTGGGCGCGGCCCCGGAAGACGGGCATGGCGACGAGGTCGTCGCGGCGGGCGGGCTCGCGCAGGGCGGCGTCGACGATCGCGCCGTCGGGCAGCAGGCGCCCGGGCGCGAGGTCGCGGGCCTCCGCGAGCTCGTCGCGGGAGCGGTAGAGCTCGCGCACGACCGCGAGCTGGGCGGGCCGGCGCACCTTGTGCAGGCCCGACGTGCGGCGCCAGGGCTCGGCGCGCGGGGGTGGCGGCGCGGCGAGGCGCACGGCCTCGAACTCCTGCTCGGCCCACGCCGTCTTGCCCTGCCGCTCGAGGTCGGCGGCGACGGCGTCGCGCAGGTCGACG
Organism: Actinomycetospora chlora; assembly: GCF_039542135.1. Taxonomy (NCBI): domain Bacteria; kingdom Bacillati; phylum Actinomycetota; class Actinomycetes; order Pseudonocardiales; family Pseudonocardiaceae; genus Actinomycetospora; species Actinomycetospora chlora. Next base: position 68,793 of record NZ_BAABHO010000029.1, on the reverse strand, counting down.
AGCAGCTCGACGTCCAGCGCCGCGTACACGAGCCAGTCGGCGGGCAGGGGACGGCGTGACCAGTCGGCGGCGCCGTGGCCCTTCTGCAGCCGCACGCCCAGCAGGTGCTCGGTGAGCGGGCCGAGCCCGACGCGCGGGTAGCCCACGAGCCGGCCGGCGAGCTCGGTGTCGAACAGGCGGTCCGGGCGCATGCCGACCTCGGCGAGGCACGGCAGGTCCTGGGACGCGGCGTGCAGCACCCACTCGACGCCGCGCAGGGCGTCACCGAGCGTGCTCAGGTCGCCGCCGCAGGCGATGGGGTCGACCAGGACGGTGCCCGCGCCCTCGCGCCGGAGCTGCACCAGGTAGGCGCGGGCCGAGTAGCGGTAACCCGAGGCCCGTTCGGCGTCCACGGCGACCGGACCGGTGCCCGAGGCCAGAGCAGCCGCGGCGTCCGCCAGCGCGCCCGCGTCCTCGACGAGCGGCGGAACGCCGTCGGCCGGTTCGAGCAGGTCGACGACCGGCGGGTCGGCTTCCCCGCTCGGCACCGCGTCCGTCTCCGTCGTCACCGAGGGGACAGTCTGCCCCTCATCGACGGAGTCCGCCGCGGATCCGCAGGACGGCCCGGGCGTGTCGAGCCCGGGCCGCCGCCCGCGGACCCCGCCGGCGCCCCCGGCAGGGTCCACGGACGGCGACGCGACGGGCGACCGGGAGGCCGCCCCACGTGCCCTCGTGCTCAGCGGATGACGCCGGCCCGCATGGCCAGCGCGACCATCTGCGCCCGGTCACCCGTGCCGAGCTTGCGCCCGATCCGGGAGAGGTGGCTCTTGACCGTCAGCGCCGAGAGGCTCAGCGCGTCACCGATCTCCTTGTTGGAGCGGCCGTCGGCCACGAGCTGCAGCACCTCGACCTCGCGGGCCGAGAGCTCCCGCGGGGTGTTGTCCGTCGCCGGCACGCGGGTGCCCGCCGCGAGCAGCGGAGCGACGGACGGGTCGGCGTACAGGCCGCCCTCGAGGACCCGGCGCACGCCGTCGGTGACGACGCCCGGCGAGGCCGACTTGAGCAGGTACGCCTGCGCGCCCGCCTGGAACGCCGCCCGGACCGCCGACGGGTCGTCGGACGCCGCCAGCACGACGACGCGGTTCCAGCCCTGCGCGCGCAGCTCGGCGATCAGGTCCAGGCCGCTGCCGTCGGGCAGCCCCAGGTCCAGGATCGCGAGATCGCACGGCCCGCTGGCCAGCGCTCGGGTGCGGGCCTCGGAGATCGAGGCCGCCTCGTGGACGGTGCCCGCGCCCATCGAGGAGAGCCGCTGCGCGATCGCTTCGCGCAGCAACGGGTGGTCGTCGACCACCAGCACGGTGAACATCTCTTCCCGCGGATGCGGGACCATGGCCGGCGGCAGCAAGCCGCTCGCGACGCCGCGAAGGGCCATGCCTGGGCCCACGGTAGCCACGTCGAGTACCTCCTAGAAGTCGGTCTTGCCCCCCGACATTCCGCACCGGGCCCTCGTCCCAACGACCGCGCCGCCGATCGGACGAGGAAGTGCGTGCGAGAGAAGATATCCCCCCGGGCGAGTTAACGAGAGCACCAGGGCCAACTTCGCTCGGTGGAGTTTCGGGTGTTACGCGGCCGCGGTCACCCTTTGGAGTGGACAGACTCCACGAAATCGTCTCTCGGTGACACTGCGTGTAACGGTCGCTACGGAGTGTGCTTACCTGGCGCCGACCGCCGCATCGCGGCTGCAACCAACGACGCAGTGCCGGCGCGTGACCGACGCAGCCTCGTCGGGCCGATCGGACGCCTACCTGTGCATCACCGAACAATGCAGGTGGGCCTGCAGATGCACGGACAGAATTGCGGGAGCGATACCGGTAGTACCGGGAGAATGTCAGCCGGAGCGACCGGTGCGGCGGACACCGAGCGTCGCCACGCCCTCCGGCGGAAGGCCCGCGGCGACCGCGAGGACGGCCGCGAACGCGTCGCCGTGCGTCGTGAGGACCTCCTCGGTGGGCGTCCACGACGCGCGCAGCTCGAGGTCGGTCGCGTGGCTCGGGCCGCTGATGTCGCCGAAGCGCACCGAGGAGGTCTGCGTCACGGTGCCGCCGAGCGCGGTCCAGCCCGCGCCCGAGTCCTCCAGCGCGCCGGTGAGCCACGACCACGCCACCTCCGGCAGCAGGGGGTCGCCGGCGTGCTCGGGGTCCAGCTCGGCGCGCACGAACGTCACCACCCGCAGCGTGCCGTCCCAGGCGTCCTGGCCCTCGGGGTCGTGCAGCAGCACCAGACGGCCGGTGACCACGACCTCGGCGTCGTCCACCTCGCCGGTGCCGGGGGCGGGCGGGGTGGCGAGCACCTCCGCGCTCCAGGCCGCCGAGTACGGCGCCAGGCGCTGGGGCGGGCGCATCGTGCGCAGCTCGATCTCGGACCGCGTCCGCAGCTCGCTCAGGGAGTCCACCGCGCGCCGGAACGTCTCGGGGTGGGTGGTGGGCGCCGTCACCTCAGTGACAGTAGGCCGAACGGGTTCTTCCGTGTACCTCCCACGCCGGGAGGTCCCGCGTGTCCCACCCGTGCCGTGCGCCCCGTCCGTCACGTGCGCGCGCCCGCTCGGCCACCCGGGGGTCGTGGGAGGATGGGGACACCATGAGCGGGGCAGGGGTCGTCAGCAGCACCAGCACGCGCCGGCACCTGCCCGACGCGCCGTTCCTCGCCGCGGCCCGGCGCGAACGCCCGTCGCGGCGGCCGGTGTGGTTCATGCGCCAGGCCGGGCGGGCGCTGCCGGAGTACCGCGAGCTGCGCCGCGGCACCGGCATGCTCGAGGCCTGCCTCACGCCGGACCTCGCCTGCGAGATCACGCTGCAGCCCGTGCGCCGCTACGGCGTCGACGCCGCGATCCTGTTCTCCGACATCGTCGTGCCGCTGAAGGCCGCGGGCGTCGACGTCGACATCGTCGCGGGGACCGGCCCCGTCGTCGGGCAGCCCGTGCGCACCGACGCCGACGTCGCCGCGCTGCCGGTCCTCGACGCCGAGGGCGTGGCGCCGGTGGCCGAGGCCGTGCGCCTGCTCGTGCGCGAGCTCGGCGAGACGCCGCTGATCGGCTTCGCGGGCGCCCCCTTCACGCTCGCGTCCTACCTCGTCGAGGGCGGCCCGAGCCGCAACCACGAGCGCACCAAGGCGCTCATGCACGCCGCGCCGGACACCTGGCACGCGCTGTGCTCCGCGCTCGCCGACACCGCATTGACGTTCCTGCGCGCGCAGGTCGACGCGGGCGTCGACGCCGTGCAGCTGTTCGACTCGTGGGCCGGGGCGCTGTCCGAGCGCGACTACCGCGAGCTGGTGCTGCCGCACTCGGCGCGGGTGCTGGCCGGCCTGGCCGATGCCGGGGTGCCCCGCATCCACTTCGGGGTCGGCACCGGCGAGCTGCTCGGTGCCATGGGCGAGGCCGGGGCCGACGTCGTCGGCGTCGACTGGCGCATCCCGCTGGACGTCGCCGCCGGCCGCGTCGGGCCCGGCCGGGCCCTGCAGGGCAACCTCGACCCTGCGCTGCTGTTCGCCGGGCCGGAGGTCGTCGAGCGCGAGGTCCGGCGGATCCTGCGCGAGGGCGAGGCCGCCGAGGGCCACGTGTTCAACCTCGGTCACGGCGTGCTGCCCGAGACCGACCCGGACGCCCTGGCCCGCGTCGTCGACCTGGTGCACGGCACCTCGCCCGCATGACCCGCGTCCTCGTCGTCGGCGGCGGGGTCTCCGGTCTGGCCGCCGCGCACCGCCTGCGCACCCTGCTCGGGGCCGACACGGAGATCGTCGTCGTCGAGACGGCGCGCGCGCTCGGCGGCAAGCTCTCCGCCCTGGAGATCGGCGGCCGGCGCGTCGACGTCGGCGCCGAGGCGTTCCTGGCCCGCCGTCCCGAGGTGGCGGCGCGGGTCGCCGAGCTCGGCCTCGACGACCAGCTCGTCCACCCCGGCACGGCCACCTCGGCCCTGCACGTCGGCGGGCGCACGGTCCCCCTGCCGCCGCGGACGGTCATGGGCGTGCCGGGCGACCCGGCCGTGGCCGGCGAGGCGCTCTCCCCGGCGGGGCTCGCGGCGCTGCGCGCCGACGCTCCGGGCCCGTGGGAGCCGGGCGGCGACGTCGCCGTGGGCGCGCTGGTGCGCGCGCGCCTCGGCGACGAGGTCGCCGACCGCCTCGTCGACCCGCTGCTCGGTGGCGTCTACGCCGGCCGGGCCGACGGGCTCGGTCTGCGGGCCACCGTCCCGGCCCTGGCCGCGGCGCTCGACGCCGACCCGCGCTCGCTGGTCGACGCGGCTCGCCGCTGCCTGCCGGCGCCGGCCGCCGTGACCGCCGGCGAGGTCGCGCCACCCCTGCCGCTGCCGGTGTTCGGGACGCTGCGCGGTGGCCTCGCCGACCTCCCGTCGACGCTCGCGCTCGCCGCGCGGGCCGAGATCCGGCTGGGCCGCACGGTCACTGCGCTGGCGCGCACGGCCGCGGGGTGGCGGGCCGACACCGACGCCGGCGAGGCCCTCGAGGCCGACGCCGTGGTGCTCGCCGTGCCGCCGCCGGCGGTCCGGCGCCTGCTCGCCGACCACGCCCCGCTCGCGGCGCGGGCGGCCGGGGAGATCGAGCTCGCGTCGTCGGCGCTGGTCGTGCTCGCCCTGCCCGCGGCGGCCGCGGCGCCGCTGCACGGGCGGTCCGGCGTCCTCGTCGGGGCGGGGGAGCGGCGACCCGACGGCCTGCCCTGGACGATCAAGGCCGCGACGTTCAGCGCGGAGAAGTGGCCGCACCTGGCGCCGAGCGACGATCCCGACGACACCGCCGTCCTGCGCCTCTCGGTGGGGCGCCACGGCGATGCGGCCTCGCTCGCCGCCCTGCGCCGCGACGACCCGGACCTCGTCAGCGCGGCCCGCGGTGACCTCGCCGCCCTCACCGGCGTGGACGCCGTGCCCGTCGAGACGGCGGTCGTGCGCTGGCCCGGTGGGCTGCCCCAGTACGGCGTCGGACACCTCGACCGCGTCGCGGCGATCGAGGACGGTGTTGCCGGGCTGCCGGGCCTCGCCGTGGCCGGGGCCGCCCTGCACGGCGTCGGCGTGCCCGCCTGCCTGGCCACCGCCGACGCGGCGGCGCAGCGGATCGCCGTGCACCTGGCGTCGGCGGCCGCGACGCGGTAGGTCCTCGCCATGGACCTCCTCACCGGCGCGATCGGGTCGCGCGACGACGAGGGGCGCTCGACGTTCATCGTCGACGTGCTCGTGGACGCGTTCTCGGACCTCATGGCGGCCTCGCCCGAGGGCTTCCGCAGCAAGTTCCGCAAGATGGCGGCGGAGCCGTTCGCGTTCTACCGGGGCAGCGCCTGCCTGTTCTACGCCGACGTCGCCCGGCTCGACGACCCGTGGGTGGACGACCGCACCCGCCGCGTCTGGATCCAGGGCGACCTGCACGCCGAGAACTTCGGGACCTACCTCGACGGCGACGGCGTGCTCGTCTTCGACGTCAACGACTTCGACGAGGCCTACGTGGCCCCGTGGACATGGGACCTGCGCCGCCTCGTCGCGAGCGTCGCGCTGCTGGGCTGGTCGAAGGCCTTCGGCGACGGCGACATCGACGCGCTGAACGAGGCCTACCTGCGGTCCTACCTCGCCGCGGTGCGGTCGTTCTCGGGCGGCTCGGGCGAGCGGGAGTTCGCCCTCACCCGGCAGAACACCGACGGGCCGATCCGCGCGGCGTTGCAGCGCTCGCGGGAGCGCAGCCGGCGCGCCCTGCTGGACGACCTCACCGAGATCGAGGGCGAGGACCGGGTGTTCCGCGCCGGGCCCGGCGTGCGCCGCCTGGACGACGCCGAGCGCGCCGAGGTCGTCGCCGCCTACGAGGCCTACCTCGACACCATCCCGCCCGCGCGGCGCTGGCCGGACCAGGCCTACGCGGTGCACGACGTGGTCGGGCGCAGCGGCTTCGGGATCGGCAGCGCCGGGCTGCCCGCCTACAACATCCTCGTCGAGGGCCCGACCGAGGCGCTCGACAACGACGTCGTGCTCTCGATGAAGCAGGCCGTGCGGGCCGCGCCGAGCCGGGTCGTCGACGACCCCGAGGTGGCGTCCTGGTTCCACCACCACGGCCACCGCACCGCGCTGTCGCGCCGCGCGCTGCAGGCGCACGCCGACCGGCTGCTGGGCTGGACCGCGCTCGACGGCGTCGGCTACGTCGTGGCCGAGCTCTCGCCCTACGAGAACGACCTCGACTGGGACGACCTCACCGAGCCCCGCGAGCTGCGCGACGTGCTGGCGCAGCTCGGGCGGGCCACGGCGCGGGCCCACTGCGTCTCCGACGCCGACGCCGAGCAGGGACTGGTGGCGCAGCAGGTCGAGGACGCGATCCTGCGCGTGGTGGGGGACCGCGAGGACGCGTTCGTCGCCGACCTCGTCGCGTTCGGGCGCGACTACGCCCAGGTCGTGCGTGACGACCACCGCCGTTTCGTCGAGGCCTTCCGGGCCGATCGCATCCCCGGTGTCGCCAGCACCGATGGCACGATGGAGACGTGGCACGGCTGAACTACGACGAGCTCAACTCGACCATCCGCTACGCCATGTGGTCGGTGTTCCGCACCGACCCGGCGCGGCTGCCCGAGGACCGCGCGGCGGCCGGCGACGAGCTCGCCGGCGTGCTCGACCAGGCCGAGGGCAAGGGCGTGGTGGTGCGCGGTGTCTACGACCTCGCGGGCATGCGGGCCGACGCCGACTGGATGGTCTGGACCCACGCGCCGGACGTCGAGTCGCTGCAGGCCACCTACACCGCGCTGCGCCGCACGGCGCTCGGGCGGGCCTCGACGCCCACCTGGTCGGCGACGGCGCTGCACCGGCCCGCGGAGTTCAACAAGAGCCACGTCCCGGCGTTCATCGCGGGGGAGGAGCCCAAGGGCTACCTGTGCCTCTACCCGTTCGTCCGGTCGCTGGACTGGTACCTGCTGCCCGACGAGGAGCGGCGCGGGATGCTCGCCGAGCACGGCAAGGCCGCCCGCGGCTACGCCGACGTCCGCGCCAACACCGTGCCGGCGTTCGCGCTCGGCGACTACGAGTGGATCCTCGCGTTCGAGGCCGACCAGCTCGACCGCATCGTCGACCTGATGCGCGACCTGCGGGCCACCGACGCCCGGCGCCACGTGCGCGAGGAGGTCCCGTTCTTCACCGGGCCGCGCGTGTCGCCCGAACAGCTGGTCACCTCGCTGCCCTGATGCCGCCGTGGCCGCGCGCGGCCGTTCATCGGTCAAGAGCGGCCGGACGCCGATCACACCCTCGCATCACAGGGTGCAACGTGACATATTCCGACCGTGGCGACCGTCGGCTTCCTGCACGTCGCGGCCGCCCATGTGCACGCGGCACGCCGGCTGCTCGCCGAGCACGCGCCGGGCGTCGTCGACGTCCACCTCGTGGACCGCACGCTGCTCGAGCCCACCGCCGACGTCGGCACCCGGATCGCGGCCCGCGTCGGCGAACTGGTGGGTCGCGAGGTCGACGCCGTGGTGTGCACCTGGCCGGCGCTGCTGGCCGACGTCGTGCGCGTCGCGCGCGACCGGGGGATCGAGGCGTTCGCCGTCGAGGAGCTGGTGGGCGCGCCCTCGGGCACGCCCGCGCTCACCGCCTGACCGGGCTCAGTGCTCGATGAGGTGCCACGTCACGAGGTCGTGGATCTCCGCCGCCTGCTCCTCGCCGCGGCAGGTGACCTCGTAGAAGGTCCGGCCGATCTGGATCGCGACGGTGCTCGAGTAGATCGGCTCGTCCTCGGTCGACACGTACGCGACCGTGGTGATGCGGCTGTAGGGCGCCGTGATCAGCGCCGCACGGGCGCCGGGGAACGCGGTGTCGAGCAGGATCACGCGGCGGTTGGTGATCCCGCACAGCGCGATCGCGCTGCTGCTCGCGTAGACGCCGTCGATGTGCTCCTCGGGCATGAGGTTGTCGCGGATGACGTCGTACTGCACGCTCTCGTCGAACCGCGGGAGGCGGCCGGCCAGGGGGTGCGGCCGGCGCACGTGCTGGGGAGCGGTCCCGGGTCGGGTGGGGTGGGCCATCGACGACATCGTCCTCTCTGCACGCGGGCAGGCGGGCAGGCCGGACCACGACGCTAACGATCGTCGGACGTCCGGCTCTGCCCCGGGTGGTCACGGCCACGGGCGCAGACGCCGAATGCCTCATCCCGGGGTAGGCCTGTTACGCTGAACGGCCCAGCGCCGAGGCGCTGGGCCGGGTCGGGCTCGGTCAGGCCGTGGGCTCGAGCCGCAGGCTCACCGAGTTCATGCAGTAGCGCTGGTCGGTGGGCGTGCCGTAGCCCTCGCCGCTGAAGACGTGGCCGAGGTGGGAGTGGCACGTGCCGCACAGGACCTCGACGCGCGTCATGCCCATCGAGCGGTCCTCGCGGAGGATGACGTTGTCGTCGGCCGAGGGGGCGTAGAACGACGGCCAGCCGCAGTGCGAGGCGAACTTCGTGTCGGAGCGGAAGAGCTCCACGTCACAGGCGCGACAGTGGTACACGCCCTCGGTGAAGACCTCGTCGTACTCGCCGGTGAACGGGCGCTCGGTCCCGGCCTGGCGCAGCACCTGGTACTCCGCGGGCGTGAGCTGCTCGCGCCACTCGGCGTCCGACTTGCTGACCTTGGGGGTGCCGATCGATGCGTTGCTGCTCATGTCCCGTTCAACCCTTTCCGCCACGGCGGTGTTCCGGCCCCTAGAGCGCCGTGCTGAGCACGACCTCGAGTGCCTCGAAGATCACGAAACCGGTGCCCAGCAGCACCAGGGCGACCAGCACGACCGCCGCCAGGCGGCGCGGGCCGTCGGCCCGGTTGGCCGACTCGGCGAAGTCGCGCACGCCGGCCAACTGGCCCTCGACGGTGAACGCGGCCGGGCCCACGCGTTCCATCCGGTCGAGGTGTGCGGCGAAGGCGCGGGCCTCGGGATCGTCCGGATCCAGGCCCACGAGGTCCTCCGCGAACCGCCCCGGAGGGCCGCTCGGCTCCCCCTCACGGGGCATCTCGGGCGAACTCATCGACCCACGGTAACCCGCCCCCCTTCACGGCGGGCCTACCCTGGAGTCATGAGCACCGAGACCACGGCGTGCACGACGCTCGACGCACAGTTGTGCTTCGCGCTGCACGACGCCTCGCGGGCCATCGCGGCGTCGTACCGACGGGGCCTCGCGCCCCTCGGGCTGACCTACAGCCAGTACGTCGTCCTGTTGGTCCTCTGGGAGCACGGACCGACGACGATGGGCCGCCTGTGCCGCGAGCTGCACCTGGACAGCGGCACCCTCTCGCCGCTGCTCCAGCGCCTCGAGGAGCGCGGACGGGTGGTGCGCCGCCGCCGCCCCGAGGACGAGCGCACCGTCGAGGTGTCCTGCACGCCGGACGGCGAGGCGCTGCGCGAGCCGGTGATGGCCGTGCAGCGGCGGGTGCAGACCGAGACGGGCCTCGAGTTCGCCGAGCTCGTCCGGTTGCGCGAGGAGCTGCAGTCCCTCGCCGACCGGCTGCGCACGGCCGACGAGTCGGGTGTGTCCGGCTAGCCCGCCTCGCTAGCCTGCGTCGGTGGCGAAGTCCCCGGCCGAGGAGATCGACGTCGACGGGCTGACCGTCCGCGTCACCAACCCCGACAAGATCTACTTTCCCGACCGCGGCATCACGAAGCGGCAGGTCGTCGAGTACTACGTCGCGGTCCGCGAGCCGCTGCTCGGGGTGCTCTACGAGCGGCCGACCCACCTCAAGCGCTTCGTCGACGGCGTGACGGGCGAGTTCTTCTACCAGAAGCGCGTGCCGAAGGGCGCGCCCGACTGGGTCGAGACCGTCGAGGTCCGCTTCCCCAGCGGGCGGCCCGCCACGGAGATCTGTCCCACGGTCACGGCCGTCCCGGCGTGGGCGGCGAACCTCGGCACGTTCGACTTCCACCCCTGGCCGGTGCGCCGCGGGGAGGTCGACCAGCCCGACGAGCTGCGCATCGACCTCGACCCCCAGCCGGGGACGGACTTCGCCGACGCGGTGCGCGTGGCCGGGGTGCTGCGCGAGGTGCTCGACGACGCCGGCCTGGCGGGACGCCCGAAGACCTCCGGTGGGCGCGGCATCCACGTGCTGGTCCCGGTGCGCCCGGAGTGGGACTTCGTCGGCGTCCGCCGCGCGGTGATCGCCCTGGCCCGCGAGGTCTGCCGGCGCATCCCGTCGGAGGCGACGGTGGACTGGTGGAAGGAGGAGCGCGGCGAGCGCGTGTTCCTCGACTACAACCAGGCCGCCCGCGACCGCACGATCGCCTCGGCCTGGTCGGTGCGGGGCACGCCCCGGGCCACGGTCTCGATGCCGCTGACCTGGGACGACCTGCCCGACGTCGACCCCGACGACTTCGACGTCCTCACCGCCGCCGGCGTGCTCGCCGAGCGCGGTGACCTCTTCGCGGGCCTGCACGACCACCCCGGCAGCCTCGAGACCGCGCTCGAGTGGGTCGAGCGCGACCAGCGCGACCATGACCTCGGCGACCTGCCCTACCCGCCCGAGTACCCCAAGATGCCCGGCGAGCCGAAGCGCGTGCAGCCCAGCCGGAGCCGGGCGGACACCACGGGCAAGACGGTCGACTGACCGGACACCCGTTCGCGGGGGAGCGTTGCGCCGGGTGCCGTGATCGATCCGTGATCCGGCGGTCATTCGGCCGAGATCGGCGCAGAACGCTTCCGCCGGCGCGGGCGGCGAGGGGAGGGTGACCCCGCCACGCGATCCGGGGGAGGTCCGACGGGCATGTCTGTGCACCACGGTCGACACGAGATGCCCGGGTGGCGGGGGTACCTGCCCGAGAGCCGGTCCGTCGCGGCCAGGCCGGGCCGGCGGGCCGGGCGTGGACCGGCGCCGCGGCGCGCGGTGGCCCTCGGCGCCCTCGTCGCCGCGGCGCTGGCGGGTGGCGCGGTGCTCCACGCGGCCTCGGGTCCGACGCCGGACACCTCCTCCGGATCGGCCGACGATCGGGCGCTCCTGGCCCGGAGCGCGGCGTGGACGCGGGAGGCCGTGCCCGTCCTGGCGGGCGTCGAGGGCGAGCTCGGCCGCAGCGACGATCTCCGGCGACGGTGGGACGCGTCCCCGGCGGCGCGGCTCGGCGGCCCGTCGCCCGAGGCGGTCGTGGCCCTGCTCGCGCGCCGGGGGGAGCTGGTGGAGCACCGGGACGCGCTGCGCGCGGCCATGGGTGCGCTGCGGGCCGCGCCGGCGTCGGAGCCCGCGCTGGCCGGGGCCTGGCCCGCCCTGCGCGCCGCCCAGGAGATGCTGCGGTCGTCGGTCTCCGCCGACGCCTGGCTCCGCGACCGCGTGGAGGCGGCGATCCTCGGGTCCCCGGACGCGTCCGACGGCACGTCCTCGCCCCGCGGGGACGGGACGGCGACCCTCCGCGGGGACGCCGCGACCGTCGCGCTCGCGGCGGCGTCCTCGGACCTGCCCGCCCGTGCCACCGGCAGCGCCCGCGTCGCCGGCGGGAGCGCCCTGGATGCGGCGGTCGCCCCGGCGACCGAGGACGGGGCCGACGGCACCGTCTCCGACACCCCCGCGCCGAGCGTTGCCCGGGTCGCCCCGGCGGAGTCGCCGGCGGAGTCGCCCACCGACGAGACGGCGGCGTCGCCCACCGAGCCGACCGCGGAACCGACCGCCGAACCGACCGCGGAGCCACCTGCCGACGAGTCGACCGGGGAGTCGACGGGGGAGTCGACCGGGGAGTCGCCCGCGGAGTCGCCCGCGGAGCCGCCGTCCGGGGCGTCCATGCTGACCTTCGAGCGCACACCCGACCACGACGCGGGGTCGTGACGAGCGGGCGGCCACCCGAGCAGCTGAACCACGTCCCTGTAAGTCACCCCACCGGCCACTCGTCACATCCGACACTCGCGCCTCACGCGTCCCGCGCGCCATGGTCGATCCCCGGGAGATCGGGAGGCGCTGGGCGTCCCGTCCGACGGCGGGAGGCGTGCGGTGTCGGGTGCTCGGGGTCGTCGTCTGGCGGGCACGCTCGTGTTCGTCGTCGCCGTGGGGCTCACACTGGGGCTCGCCCCCGCGGCGGGGGCCGTGACCCCGACGCCGACGCCCCCGCCCGACCCCCGGTCGCGGTACGACGAGGGCTTCGAGCCCCCGCCGCCGACCGACCCGCCCACGACGCCGAGCACCACGCCCACCACCACGCCCGGGGAGCCGACCACGTCGCCGACACCGCCCACCGACCCGGCCACCGACTACCCGAACGACCGCGAGAACCCCGTGGTCCCGGTCGGGCCGCGGGAGCTGTTCCGCGGCGACTACGAGACCGGCGACTTCAGCCAGTGGGACGTCTGCCAGACCGCGACCACCAACTCGCGGTGCGCCGGCTTCGGGCGCGGCGACCGGACGATGCGGGTGGTCGACGACGACGTCCGCCAGGGCCGGTACGCCGCGCGCTTCGACGTGGCGCCCGGCGACGTCCCCGACTTCGGCGGCGGCGAGCGGGCCGAGGTGCGGTCGGACGCCGCGGGCGCGACCGTCCGCGAGGGCGACGAGCGCTGGTACCAGTGGTCGATGAAGTTCCCGGCGGACTTCCCGAACCCGACCGGTGTCTGGTTCATCGTGATGCAGTGGCACGCGGGGTCGGGCTCGCCGCCGCTGGCGATCACCGTCAGCAACGACGGTGACGTCCAGATCGGCGGCGACGGGTTGCGGGACGAGCCGCGGCGCACGCTCGGGCCCGTCCGGCGCGGCGAGTGGGTCGACTACACGCTGCACGTCCGGTTCTCCCGCGACCACGACGAGGGCTTCGTGGAGGGCTGGGAGAACGGCGCCTGCACGGTCCCGCGGGTCGCGCGGGCCACGATGACCAGCGACGAGAACTACCTCAAGCAGGGCGTCTACCGCGACACCGGCCCGGCGACGTCGGTGATGCTCGACGGGCTGCGCATCACCGCGCCCTGAATCCCTGGAACGTCGGCGGGCCACGGAGGACGATCCCCGTCGTGACCGGGGCGGCGGTGGGCTGATGGAGCTCGGCGTCCACCTGCCGCTGGCCGACCTGGGCGAGGGCCTACCGTCCGGGCGGGAGCTCCGGACCTACACCGCGGTGGCCGCCGAGCTGGGCTTCGCCGCGGTCGCCGCGAACGACCACCTCGTGTGGCGCACCCCGTGGCTCGACGGGCTCACCGCCCTCGCCGCGGTGAGCGCCCACAGCGCACGGCTGCGGCTCGTGACCAGCGTCGCCCTGCCGACGATCCGTCACCCCGTGGTGCTGGCCAAGGCGCTGGCGTCGCTCGCGGCGATGGCCGACGGGCCGGTCGTGGCGGGACTGGGCCCCGGCTCGTCGCGCGAGGACCACCAGCTGGTCGGGCTCCCGTTCGAGGAGCGGTGGGCGCGGTTCGACGAGGCCTTCCGGCTCGTCCGGGCGCTGCTGACGGGCGAGGCGGCGGCGGGCGGGCGCTTCTATCACGCCGTGGAGGAGGCCCGGCTCGCGCCCGTCGCGGAGGCGGTGTCGCTGTGGTCGGCCAGCTGGGGCTCCCCGACGCGTCTGCGGGCGCTGGCCCGCGACGCCGACGGCTGGCTGGCGTCGGCCTACAACACCGATCCCGCCCGCTTCCGAAACCGGAGGGCGGAGCTCGACGCCCACCTGCGGGCGGTCGGCCGGGACCCGGCCACGGTCGGCGACCTGGTCGCCACGACCTGGCTGTACGTCACCGACGATCCGACCGCCGCGCACCGCGTGGTCGAGGAGCTGCTCGCGCCCCTGCTCCGGCGTGACCCGGAGCGTCTCGCCGTCGACCTGCCGATCGGTTCCGTCGAGCACTGCGCGCGCGTGCTCTCCGCGTACGCCGCCGCCGGGGCCGGCACGGTCCTCCTCTGGCCCCTGCGGGACCCCGTGCGCCACCTCGATGGTCGTCGCCGAGCGCGTCCGCCCGCTGGTGACGGCCTGAGCCCCCACTCGGCTCAGGAGCCGTCGCCGACGGGTGCCGTCGCCCGCAGGACGTCGCCGCGGCTGACGATCCCCACCATCCGCCCCGCGTGGTCGACGACCGGCAGGGTCCGCAGCCGGTTCGAGGCCATCGAGTGGGCGAGGTCGGACACCGAGCACGTGTCCCGCACGCACGTGACCTCCTGGGTCATCGCGCCACCAACGGTGCTCGGGGGCGCGGTGCGGCGACCCGAGAGCGTGTCGGGCACGAGGTCGGCCTCGCTGAGGATGCCGAGGACGTGGCGGTCCTCGGTGAGGATCGGCATCGCCGTGATCCGGTACTCGCGCAGCAGGGCGGCCGCGGTGGTGACGGGCATGTCCTCGGTGAGGTCGTACACCTGCTCGTACGGGGTCATGATGTCCGCGACGGTCGGGCCCGTGCGGACGTCCGACGCGCCCGGCAGCGGGGCGCCGGCCCGCCCGCCGCGCCGGCGTCGCTGCACGAAGCGGCCGACCGGCCCGCCGGACGGCTCGGGGGTGAGCAGGTCGCCGCGCGACACGACGCCGACCAGCATCCCGCCGCGCCCGCCCTCGACGATCGGCATCACGCGCATCTCCCCGTACTCCCGCAGGCGGTGGGAGATGACGGGGACGGTCGCGTCGGGGGCGAGCGAGAGCGGGTCGGGGGTCATCACCTCGCCCACGGTCGAGGCGTCGCGCGGGGACGCCTCGGCCCGCAGGAGGTCGAACGTCGAGATGATCCCGATGAGCCGGTGGCGGTCGTCGACGACCGGGAGCGCGCTGAAGCGGTTCTCGGTCAGCAGGTAGCGCGCCCGCTCGAGCGTCGTGTCCGGCCGGACCGACACCACGCGCGAGGTCATGACGTCCCGGGCCCGCAGCACCATGGTCACAGTGTGGCGCTCCCGGCGGCGGAGGGAAGACCGTCGGCGGGACGTTCGGCGCCGCCCGCTACGGTGCCGCGAGCGTCGGAGGGGCGGTGAGGGCGAGGGTGGTCCGGGCCAGGCTCGCCCTCGCGGTGGTCCTCGCCGTCGTCTCGTGGCACTCGGCGACCAACCTCGGCGGGGTGGCCGCCGGCGTGGGCTACGCCGTCGCGTCCGTGCTGGTGGTCGTCGCGGGCGTGCCGGTGCTGACCCGGGCGGTCGCCGGAGCCCCCGCCTGGGTGCTGCCGGCCGCGGTCGCCGTCGTCGCCACGGCCCTCGTGGCGCTGTTCGTCCTCGGCGTCCCGGAGGCGTACGCGCACGCGCTCGGGGTGGGCAGCGACCGGGCCGACGCCCTCGACGTCGCCGTCACCCGGCTCGCCGACGGCCGCTACCCCTACGAGGGCCTCACCTACCTCGGCAACCCGATCACCCCGCTGCCCGGCGCGCTGCTCCTGGCCGCGCCGGCGGTCCTGCTCACCGGCGCCGCGGCGTGGCAGAACGTCGTCTGGACGCTGCTCCTGCTGCCCCTGCTCCACCGGGGTCCGTGGCCCCGGCCGGCGCCGACCGTGCTGTGGAGCGTGACGGTGCTCGGCGGCCTCGAGGTCGTGCGGGAGTTCGTGGTCGGGGACGACCTGGTGACCGGCACGGTCCCCGCGGTCGCGGCGGTGGCGTGGACCCTCGCGGTGGCCGGGCGCGCGTCGACGGCGACGCTCGTCGCGGCGGGCACGGCCCTCGGGATCGCGACCTGCACCCGCCCGCACCTGGCCCTCGTCGTCGTGGTGGTGGTCGCGACGGTCGGGGCCGTCGCCGGGCGGCGGCGCGCCGCCGTGGTCGGGACGACGGCGACCGCGGTGTGGGTGCTGCTGATCGTCCCGTTCCTGGTCGGCGGGTCGGCGCGGTTCTCGCCGTGGCACGTTGCCGCGAAGGTGACGGGGGAGCGCGGGCTGACGCCCGCGATCGTCGTGGTCGGGCTGGTGGCGGTGGCGGTGCTGCTCGCCGCGCTCGTGCTCGTCCGCCCGTCCTCGCCGAGCGCCGCCGCCTGGTGCTGCGCGGCCGTCCTGTTCGCCCCGTCGGTGCTGTCCCTGGCCCGGCGGCTGGCGGGCGGTCCGGCCGCCGAGCTCGACCTGACGCTGGGGGCCGCGGCGGTGCCGTTCGCCCTGTGGGCGGTGTGCGCCCGCCGGCCGGTCGCCCACGCCGAGCCCGGGGCACCGGCCCGGACGCTCGTCGCCGCGCCGTGAGGGCCCGCCGGATCGCCCTCGGCCTCGGCGCGGGGTCGGCCGCC
This sequence comes from Actinomycetospora chlora, assembly GCF_039542135.1. NCBI lineage: Bacteria > Bacillati > Actinomycetota > Actinomycetes > Pseudonocardiales > Pseudonocardiaceae > Actinomycetospora > Actinomycetospora chlora. The sequence goes on along the minus strand of NZ_BAABHO010000029.1, from coordinate 52,702 downwards.
GCGGCGCTCGTCGTCCTGACCCTCGGGCTCCACACCGGCCGGACGTTCGGGGTGGAGGACAACGGCGACGGGTTCCGGCTCTTCTGCGGTCTCGGGATGGTCCCCCGCACGGTCGACCGGATCGCGGCCTGGAAGGGCGGGGTCGTCACGGACTTCGCGCTGGTCCCCGGCCCGACGTGCGGCATGTCGACGCCGTCGTCGGCCGCCCTCGTGCTGCGCGTCGCGACGCTCGGCGGCGACGGGTCGATGGCGCTCCCGACCCTCGGCTGGTGGTACGCCGCGCTCGTCGGTCTCGTCGTCGGGGCCGCGGCCTGGGCCGCCTCGGCCTCGGGGCTGCGCCGCGCGGCGGTGCTCGTCGTGCCGGTCGCCCCGCTGGCGCTGCCGGCCTTCACCCGCTTCTTCGTCTCCACCTACGGGGAGCCCGCCGGCCTGCTCGGCACGCTCGCGGCGGCGTGCGGGGTCGCCGCGCTGCTCGTCACGCACGCCGGACAGCGGGCCGCCCACACGGTCGCGCTGCTCCTGACCGCCCTCGGCGGCGGGGTCGCCGCCACCGCGAAGGTGGGCTACGCCCCGGTCGTCGTCAGCGCGGTCGTCGTCTGCGCGACGGTCGCGGTGGGCCGCCGGCGGCGGCTCGGGCGCGTGCTCGCCGCGGTCACGGTCGTCGCGGTGGCCGTCCCGATCGGGGCTGCCGCGTCGTTCCAGGACCAGGTCTACGGCGGCGCCAACGTCCACGACGTCGTCTTCACGTTCGCGCTGCCCGAGCTCGGCCCCGACGGACCCGCGGAGCTCGGCCTGCCGCCGGAGGCCGCCGACGTCGCCGGCGACGGGTTCTTCAACGGGCCGCCGCTCCCGACCGCGGGCTGGTGGGTCCGCGCGATCGGCGACGCCGACACCACCCGCGCCGCCGCCCACACCGCGCTGCTGCGCCACCCGGGCGCCCTGCTGCGGGGGCTCGGGGTCGGCCTGCAGGCCACCACGCGGGCGGACCTGGCGTACCTGGCCCCCGGTCCCGGCGACCCCGCCCGCCCCACGGGCCCCGGCGGCGACCCCGGCTGGTCCGGGTCCCGCGGACCGGAGTTCCGCGCGGTCCTCGCCGCGACCCCGTGGCCCGCCTGGCTCCCGACGGCCCTCGTCCTGCTCGCCCTCGTCGCGGCCGGGACCTCGGTGCGGTGGCGACGGCGGGAGCCCGCGGCGGCGCGCTGGTGCGTGGCCGCCGGTCTCGCCGCCGTCACCGCGCTCGGCCTCGTCGCGGCGGCCGTGCTGGGCGACGGCTACTTCGAGGTGTTCAAGCACGTCTGGCTCGCGGCCTACCTGCTCGTCCTGGTCGGGCTGTCCCTGCTCGCCGCGGCCGGCGCCGTGGTGGGCCGCGCCCTGGTCGTCCGCTACGGCCGCCGGCCGGCGTCCCGGTGATGACCACGGGGGCCCCGGCTCTGCCAAGGTGAGGCGGTGGACGATCTCGACGCGTACCTGCCGCCGCTGACGCCCGACGTCGTGCGGGCCCGGCGTCAGGGCATCGGGTCGTTGCTGGCGCGGACGGCGATCAAGTACCCGGACAAGCTCGCCGTGGTCCACCGCGACACGCGCCGGACGTTCGCCGAGCTGGACACCGACGCGAACCGCGTCGCCAACGCGCTGGCCGCGCGCGGGATCGTCCGGAACCAGCGCGTCGCGATCTACTCGCACAACTCCTACGCGTTCGTCGTCGCCTACTTCGCGCTGGCCCGGCTCGGCGCGATCTCGGTGCCGGTGAACTTCAACTTCGTCGCCGCCGAGGTGCGCTACGTGCTGGAGGACAGCGGCGCGACGGCGGCGATCGTCGAGGACGCGCTGGTCGACACGTTCGGGGCCGCGCACGTGGCCGTGAGACTCGGCGTGGTCGTCGGCCACAGCCCGGGCTGGACGTCGTTCGACCGGCTCCTCGAGCACCCCGACGCCACCGAGCCGGACGTCGACATCGCCGACGACGACCCGGTCCAGCTGCTCTACACCAGCGGCACCACGTCGGCGCCCAAGGGCGCGATCATGACCAGCCGCAACCTCATCGCCCAGTACGTCAGCGACATCGTCGACGGCGAGTACCACCGCGACGACGTCGAGCTGCACGCGCTGCCGCTCTACCACTGCGCGGCGCTGCACGACTTCCTCACGCCCGACGTGTACCTGGGCGCCACGAGCGTGGTCGTGGACGCCGCGGAGCCCGAGACCATCCTGCGGACGGTCGAGGCCGAGCGGATCACCAAGATGTTCTGCCCGCCGACGGTGTGGATCCGCCTGCTGCGCTCGCCGTCGTTCGACCGCTACGACCTGTCGTCGCTGCGCAAGGGCTACTACGGCGCGGCGATCATGCCGGTCGCGGTGCTGGAGGAGCTCGGCCGGCGCCTGCCCGACGTGCGGCTGTTCAACTACTACGGGCAGACCGAGCTCGCGCCCAACGCCACCGTGCTGTTCCCCTCCGAGCAGATCACGAAGGCGGGCACGGCCGGGAGGGCGAGCCTCAACGTCGAGACCCGGCTGCACGACGAGCACGACCAGCCGGTGCCGGTCGGGCAGGTCGGCGAGATCGTGCACCGGACCCCGCACGCCATGCGCGGCTACTGGGGCAAGCCGGAGGCGACCGCCGAGGTGTTCCGGAACGGCTGGTTCCACAGCGGCGACCTCGGGGTCATGGACGCCGAGGGCTACCTGACGATCGTCGACCGCAAGAAGGACATCATCATCACCGGCGGCGAGAACGTGGCCGGCCGCGAGGTCGAGGACGCGATCTACTCCCACCCGGCCGTCAGCGAGGTCGCGGTGTTCGGGGTGAAGCACCCGGAGTGGATCGAGGCGGTCGCGGCCGCGGTGGTGCTGCGCGCGGGGGAGACGGCCGAGCCGGCGGCGATCGTCGCCCACGCCCGCGAGCGCCTGGCCGGGTTCAAGGCGCCCAAGTACGTCGTGCTCGTCGACGAGCTGCCCAAGAACCCGAGCGGCAAGATCCTCAAGCGCGAGCTGCGGGACACCTACGCCGGGCTCGCGGAGCGGTGAGGTGACCACGACGGTGCCGGACGCACCCGCGGTGGTGCGGGCCCGCGGCGGGCCGGTGCCGCGCGACGACGCCGCCCGCAACGTGCGCCTCGTGGCCGTGGCGTTCGGCGTGACGGTGGTGGTCACGCGGCTCTACCTGGCTCTGACCGGCTACCCGCAGATCGGCGGCGGCGAGTACCACCTGGCCCACGCGCTGTGGGGCGGCCTGCTGCTCATGCTCGGCGGGCTGACCGCCCTGGTCTGGAGCAACCGCTGGGTGCCGACGGCCACCGCGGTCCTCGTCGGCGCGGGCTCCGGGCTCTTCGTCGACGAGGTCGGCAAGTTCATCACCCGCCGCAACGACTACTTCACCCCGCTCGCCGCCCCGATCATCTACGCGGTCCTGCTCGGCGTCCTGGGGGTCGCGCTCCTGGCGCGGCGGGCCCGGCTCGACCGGCCCCGGGCGCTGGCGTTCTCCGTCGCGGTCCGGTCGCGCTACCTCGCCGACGGGCCGCTGCGCCCCGACGACCGGGCCGCCCTGCTCGCGGACCTCGACGCCCTCGAGGAGGACAGAACCGGAGCCGGGGCGCGCCCCGACCTCGTCGCCTACGCCCGCGCGCTGCGGCCGGTGATCGCGGCGGCCCCGGTCGCGGAGCCCGACCATCGCGGGCGGCCCGTCGTCGCGGCGCTGCGGCGGGCGGAGACCCGGCTCGTCCCGCGCTGGCTGCACCGGCTCGTCGTCGTGGCCGGCGCGCTGGCGCTGGGCCTCGTGTCGCTGGTCGGGCTCGTCGTGCTGCTCGCCCTCTACAGCAGCGACCCGGACGTCAGCATCGTCCTCGACGACCAGGTGGTCCCGCGCGGCTCCCGACCGGTGATGCTGGTCGTCGCGTCGGCGGGGGAGGCGGTGGTGGGCCTGCTCCTGCTCGCGGCGGCCGTCGCGCTGCTGCTCGGGCGCGATCGCGTCGGCGTCCGCCTGTGCCGCGTGGGTCTGATCGTCGCGCTGGCGGGGGTCAACGTCGCGCTGGGCTACCTCGACGCCGAGCTGGTGGTCGTCGCCGTGGTGCTCGAGCTCGCCCTGCTCGTCGTCGCCGACCGCTACCGCCACCGCTTCCTGCTCACTCCTCCCTGAGGCGGCGACCCGCGTCCTGGGCGTGCGCGAGGCGCAGCGTGGTGGTGAGCCAGAGCAGGACGTCGTGCAGGCGCAGGCGGGTGGGGCGCGCCCCGTCGGGGGCGGCGGCGACCGCGGCCTCCAGCTCCGCGAACGCGTCGGCGTTGCCGCGCAGGTCGCGGTGCACGACGGCCTCGACGCCGCTGTCACCCTCCTCGAGGTGGGGCAGCAGCGCGCGGCGGGTGGTGCGGGTGAGGTGGGGTACGAGGTCGGGGTGGCGGTGGTGCAGGGCCGCGAGCACGTGCGGGGCGTGCGGACCGGCGTCCCGGCCGAGGGTGCGCAGCAGCGCCCCGACCGTCCCGGATTCACCCAGCACGGAGAGCTCCTCGTCCGGCAGCTCCCACAGGGAGCGCCCGGCCGCCCGCTCGCGCAGCGCGTCGGTCAGCGGCGCGAGGCGACCGAGGGCGTCGTGCACCTCGTGCCACCCGGCGCGGTCGAGACGCCCGTGCAGGCCCTCGGCGAGCAGGACGTCGGCGTCGCGCCCGGCCGCCGCGGGGCGCGCGTCGAAGCGGGCCCAGCCGAAGGCGGGCAGCTGGATCCAGTGTCCCTCGGGCTCGCCGGGGGACCGCATCCGCTGCCACCGGGTCGCCCGCGCGTAGCCGCGCACGGCGTCGAGCGCCCGGTCGAGACCGAGCGGCTCGGGGCCGAGGCACGGCAGGCGCAGGACGGCCTCGGTGCGCGGCGTCCCGGTCGTCACGGCACCCATGGTGCCCGCCCGGACGCGGCGGTGTCGGACCTACGAGCTGCGTTCCTTGATCTCGCCGGCGGCCATGTCCTTCTTGCCGCTCCACTCCATCTTCTTGTTGCCGGTGGCCTGCCCGGTGACCTCCTTGGCCTTGCCCTTGACCTGCTTGGACCGGTTCTTGACGGTGTCGTCGGCTCCCATGCCGATCTCCTTCCCCGCTGATCGTGAATCAGGCTTCCTACCGGTGGGAAGCGGCCGATCGTCCGGCCAGGTGACGCCGTTCGGTCCTGGGTCGGCTGCGGCCGGGGGAGGAGCCGGAATGAGCCCGACGCCGCCCGGGTTCTGCGGGACGTGAGCGACGAGAAGGTCGAGCTCAGTCCGGCGGACTGGGTGCGGGACCAGACGACGACGATCCTCGAGACCGGCACCACCGAGAGCGTGGACATCCGCGGCATGCCCGTGGTGCTGCTGACGCTGCGGGGAGCGAAGAGCGGCAAGCTGCGCTACACGCCGGTGATGCGCGTGGAGCACGACGGCAGCTACGCGGTCGTCGCGTCCAAGGGCGGGGCGCCGGAGAACCCGGTCTGGTACGCCAACCTCAAGGCCCACCCGCGCGTCACGCTGCAGGACGGGACGGCGACGGGCACGTACGAGGCCCGCGAGGTCTCCGGCGACGAGCGGGCCCGGTGGTGGGACCGCGCCGTCGCGGCGTTCCCGAGCTACGCCGAGTACCAGGCGAAGACCGACCGCGAGATCCCCGTCTTCGTGCTGGACCCGGCCTGACGGCTCATCCGGGCAGGAGCGCCGCCCGGAGCTCGTCGACCGTCGTGGAGCCCGGCGCCCGCCCGTCGCGGGCGGCGCGCCGGGCCAGCCCGGCCAGGCCCGCGTTGATCGGCGCCGACCGCCCGGCACGGCGCGCGAGCAGGGCGACCTCGCCGTTGAGGTAGTCGGTCTCGATGCTGCCCGTGCCGCGCACGAGCGACTGCCAGCTGGACCCGCCCATGACCGCGGGCTCATCGGGGACCGGGCGGATCGCGACGCGCTCGGGCTCCCACCCGGGCCATGCCTCCTCGTCGGGGGTGACGGGCACGCCGGCGGCCGCGAACACCGCCCGCGCCTCGGCCTCGGCCGCGTCGGCGAGGTCGCCCGCCCCGGCCGTGTCGCCGAGCAGGGCCTGCAGCGCGTTGCCGAGGTTGGTGAGCAGCTTGCGGTGCTTCCACGCCATGACCACCTCCGGCCGCTTGACCAGGAGCCCGGCCGGGGTCCAGTCGCGCTCGAGGGCGTCCAGCACCCGGGCGTCACCGTCCGGGTCCGGCGTGCCGCGGTAGCGGCCGACGTGGAACACGGCGCGGTCGGGGGCGGTCCGGACCATGACCTCGCCCGGCTCGACCATGACCGTCGGGAACCACACCCCGACGGCGAAGACGCGCTCGGCGTAGCGCAGCGCGATCTCCTCGCTGGCCACGCCGTTGAGCGCCGTGAGCACCGGCAGCAGGTCACCGGCCCGCCCCGCGACCCTCCCGTCGGCCCCGTGCACCGGGACGTCCGCCCAGGTGGCGACGGCCGCCTCGACCTGCTGGGTCTTCGTCGTCAGCACGAGGACGTCGTCGCCGGTGAGGCGGGCGTGCTCGGGCGTGGTCACGACGGGGACGGGCACGGTCAGCGTGGTGTCGGGGCAGCGCAGGGTCACGCCCCGCTCGGCCATCACCCGCGCGTGCTCGCCGCGGGCCACGAGCAGGACGTCGTGGCCCCGGTCCGCCAGGAAGCCGCCCACCGCGCTCCCGATCGCCCCGGCACCGACGAAGACGTAGCGGGTCACCCGTGAACCGTAGTCCGGTCTCCTGCGCCGGCCTGGGCCGTGACTTCCGTGGGGCCGCGGCTCTCCATCTCGATCTTTCGAGAGTGCCACCAGCGTCGTGCTGATGAGCTGGGGATCGTTATCTTTCCGTGACCTCCGAGGGCTGTCGTTCGGGCCGTTCTGGGGCCGGCGTTGTCGGGGCTCGGGGCTAGCGTTCTGTTCGTGAGCATCGACCAGGATCAGCGCCTCGCGGTGGCTGCGGTCCTGGACGGTCTCGCGCCCGGCCCTGAGCTGGACTCGCTACTGGAGGGGCTGTCGGCGGGGGCGTTGGCCGGGGAGGACCTGGCCGCGTATCTGCGGGCGTGTGCGCGTCAGCAGGCGCGCGCGGAGTCCCGGACGTTGACCGCGATGCACCACCTGGGTCGCGCCCGCGCCGGCTCGACGGAGCGCTTCTCCGGGGTGGATGAGTTCTCCGGCGACGAGGTCGCGGCGGTGCTGTGCTGGTCGCGGTCGATGGCCACCCGCAAGCTGGGGCTCGCTGACGATCTCGAGGTGCGCCTCCCCGCGGTCGGCGAAGCCGTGTGGGAGGGCCGGCTCGATGTGGCCAGAGCGTCGCGGTTGTGTGAGTGGACCCGGGATGTGCCCGACGACCTGGCTCGTCATGTCGGTGACGTGCTGCTGCCCGTCGCCGCAGGAATGACGGTGGGGGAGTTGATCGACCGCATCGAGCAGGTGGTGATCGAGCTCGACCCGGGCTGGGCGTCCCGCCGGGAAGCCAGGGCGCGGCGCAACGGGCGGTTGATCCTGCAGGCCAACCCGTCGGGCACGGCGACCTTGTCGCTGGTGGATGTGGCGGCGACGTCGGGGTTGGCGATGCGCGACAGGGTCGACGCCCTCGCCGCCGCGATCCGCGGACTCGGCGTGCTGACCCCGATCGGGACGTTGCGCAAGGAGGTGGCCGAGCGGCTGCTCGACGGCTCCCTAACCGGCCTCGACGACCACCGTGTGGCCCTCCTGCTGGCGGCGGAGTACCACGCCCCCGGCGACGACCCCGGCCCCGACGACCCCGGCCCCGAGGGACCGAGCGACGGCGGCCCCGACGACCCCGACGACCCCGACGGACCGAGCGATGGCGGCCCCCGCGGGCCGAGCGATGGAAGCCCCAGCGATGGCGGCCCCGGTGACCCCGGTGACCCCGGTGGCCCTGGCGACCGCGGCCCTGGCGACCGCGGCCCTGACGACCGCGGCCCTGACGACGACAGCAGCTCGACCGGCGGCGCTCGTGGCGACGACCGCGGTGACCACACCGGAGCCGACCCGAGTGGCGCCGATCCCCTCGGCGGCGCGGTGGGTGGTGCCGACGAGTGCACCGAGCCCGAGCAGGGCCTGCTCGACCTACCCGATCTCCCTGGCGGGACGGAGCCGTTCCCAGCGCTGCTCGACGGGCCCGAGCCCGGATCGGGGCGGGTGCGCGCGGGGGTCGGGGAGGTGCGGCTGCGGCTCACCACCGCGCTGGGGCTGGATGACCTGCCCGGCCAGGTGCCCGGCTACGGCACCGTCCTCGCCGACCACGCCCGCACCCTGCTGTCCCGCTATCTCGGGGGTGAGTGGCGGGTGGTGTGCACCGACGACCAGGGCCGCCTGCAGCACGTCCTGCTCGCCCGCCGGCGACCACACCCGCCCCGACCCGGCGGGTCGGGGCAACGGTGCCGGGCGATCGTCGAACTCCACGTTCCGACGACACTGCTCGCTGCCCTCGACCCTCGCGACCACGGCCGGTGGGCGGCGCTGCTCGCCGAGCTCCAGGCCAGGCTGGTCGAGCTACCCCGCGAGGGCGGACCGCCGGTGGCGACCGTCGCTGATCTCTACCGGCGGCGGCCGCGGATCGAGATCGACCGCTGGACCCGGGTCCGCGACCGCTGCTGCGTCGCCCCCGCCTGCCGCCGCCGGGCCCAGTCCTCCGACCTCGACCACACCCTCGACCACGCCTTCGGCGGGCCCAGCCTGGACTGGAACCTCGGGGTCCTGGACCGCCACCACCACCGCGCCAAACACCACGGCGGCTGGACCCTGCACCAACCCCACCCCGGGCACTTCCGGTGGCGCACCCGCGCCGGGGTGCACCACACCACGCGACCGAAGAAGATCCTCGTCGAGCCGGCTGTGCCGCGGCCCGCCGCCCGACCGCGCCCGCTGCTCGACGACGGGGCCGCGTGGACCGACGACGACCACCCCGACTGGCGCGCCCGCTACCGACGCCGCACCGGACTGACCGAGCCCGAGGTCACCGCATCCGCCGTCCACCCCGACGACGACCCGCCACCGTTCTGACCCGACAGCACTCCTGACACGCTCGGAAGATCGACGTGGAGAGCACCGGCGATCCCCCTACGCGGCGCTGCGGGCCGGTCTGGTGCCCTGCTCCGGCGCCGGCTCGGGTCGCGCGGCCGGGCGGACGAGCAGCGCGACCAGCAGGGCGGCCACCAGCGCGGCGAGGCCGGCGACGAGGAACACGGTGTCCAGCCCGGCCGGGAACGCCGTCCCCAGCAGCCTCTCCAAACCGGGACGTGCGGCGGGCGGGGCCGCGGCGAGCACACCGGGCGTGCCGCCCCCCGCGACGGCGGCGGCGAGGCCGTCGGCGTCGGGCACCCCCGCCGACGCGAGCACCGACCCGATGCGGCCGGCGAACACCGTGCCGAGCACGGCGAGGCCGACGGCCAGGCCGAGCTGGCGGAAGGTGTTCACCGCGGCGCTCCCGACGCCCGCCCGCCACGGTGGCAGCACCGCCAGCGTGGCCGATACGAGCACCGGCGTCGCGAGCCCGACCCCGAGCCCGGCGACCACCAGGCCGGGCGCCAGTACCCAGGGGCTCGAGCCCGGGCCGACCAGCGTCATCAGCAGCACGCCGGCGCCGATGAGGGCCAGCCCGCCGGCCACCGGGCGGGCAGGGGACCCGCCGTGCAGGAAACGCCCGGCGCTCGCCGAGACCGTGAACGACGCCAGCGACAGCGGCAGCGCCACGAGTCCCGCGTGGATCGGCGTCAGGCCCAGCACCGACTGCAACCACAGCGACACCAGCGCGAGGTGGGCGAACGCCGCCGCCGACAGCACCGCGGCGGCGACCATGAGCGCGGCGAAGGAGCGGTCGGCGAACAGCGCCAGGTCGAGCATCGGCGCCGCGACCCGGTGCTCCACCACGACGAACGCCACCAGGGCGAGGGCGGCGAGCGCGAGGGCGAGCACCGTGGGGGTCGCCGACCAGCCACGCTCCCCGGCGGAGACGAGACCCCAGACCAGCGCGCCCGAGGCCAGCGTGAAGCTCGCCGCGCCGGCGACGTCGACCCGCCCGGCGGCACCGGACGACGACTCGGTGACCACCGCGAGGGTGAGCACGACGGCGACCGCCACGACCGGGAGGTTCACCAGGAAGATCGCGCGCCAGCCCCACGCCTCGGTGAGCAGGCCGCCGAGCAGCGGCCCGCATGCGGCAGCGAGGCCGTTGACCGCGCCCCACACGCCGAAGGCCGTCCCGCGCCGCGGGCCCTGGTAGGTCGCGGCGAGCAGCGCCGCGGTCGTCGCGAACATCGCCGCCCCGCCGCAGCCCTGCGCGACGCGCGCCGCGACGAGCGCGCCCGCCGACGGCGCGAGCCCGCAGGCCAGCGAGGACAGGGCGAACACCGCGAGGCCGACCAGGTAGAGCCGGCGGCGCCCGAACCGGTCGGCCAGGGTGCCGGTGACCATGAGCAGCGCGGCGAGGGCCAGCGCGTACCCGTCGATCACCCACTGCAGCGACGAGAACGACGTGCCCAGCGACGTCGCGATCGGCGGGAGGGCGACGTTGACGATCGTGACGTCGACCAGGAGCACGAAGGTGCCCAGGCAGATCGCCACCAGGGGCCACCAGGGACGCATGACTGTCTCCTCAGCGGGGAGCGGGACTCGACGGCGGGCGCCGTCTCGGCGACCATGTTCGACATTCGGCGCGCGCAGAGTCGCTCCAGGCGACCAAACCCGGCTGATATCGACACTGAGAGGCAGAGCGGTGGAGGAATTCGACGACGTCGACCGCGCGCTCGTGCACGCGCTCCAGGTCGACGGGCGCGCGCCGTTCCGCCGGGTCGCGGAGGTCCTCGGCGTCTCCGACCAGACCGTCGCCCGCCGCTACGCCCGCCTGCGCTCCACCCGGGCGCTGCGCGTCGTCGGATTCAGCGACCCGACGGTCGTCGGCGACGACCAGTGGCACCTGCGGCTGCGCTGCGCGCCGGACGCGAGCCTCGAGATCGCCGATGCGCTCGCCCGCCGGCCCGACACCTCGTGGATCGGGCTCGTCTCCGGCGGCGCGGAGATCGCCTGCTCGTTGCGGGCCCGCGGCCGGGCCGCCGACGAGGTGCTGCTGCACCGGCTGCCGCGCACGCCGCAAATCCTCGACGTCAGCGCCCACGAGGTGCTGCACGTGTTCTACGGCGGCGCCCGCGAGCCGTTCACCAAGCAGGGCGCGCTCAGCGAGGAGCAGGTGGCGCGCCTGGCCGAGCACGTGCCCGCCGACGTCCCCGCCCCGCGGCTCGACGACGTCGACCGTCGCCTGCTCGAGCTGCTGCGCGCCGACGGCCGGGCGCCGGTGGAGGACCTGGCGCGGGCGTGCGGGACGTCGGCGTCGACGGTCCGGCGCCGGCTGCACGACCTGCGCGGGGGCGGGCTGCTCTACCTCGACGTCGACGTGGCCCCCGAGGTCATGGAGCTGGGGCTGCGCTCGATGCTGTACCTGACGGTCGCCCCGGCCCACCTCGACGCGGCGGGCCGGGCGCTCGCCGCGCACCCCGAGGTGCCGTTCGCCGCCGCGACGGCCGGGCGCGCCAATATCTCCGCGAGCGTCGCCAGCGCGGACGCGGCCGGGCTCTACCGCTACCTGACCACCCGGATCGCGGACCTCCCGGGCGTCCAGGCGGTCGAGACAGCGCCGGTGATCCACACCGTCAAGGCGGCCGGCACGCACTACCCGGTGCGCGGGGGTGTCACGGCCGGCGCCCGCCCGTCGTCCTCCTCGTGAGCACGCACCGAGCCGGGAGGACACGATGTCGCCACGCGTACCGAAGAAGGAGCTCACCGGGGTCACGGGGGCGGTGGTGAAGCTGATGAGTCGGCGCATGTTCGGCCAGGTCGCCGAGCCCGCCGAGGTCGGCTGGCACCACCGCAAGGTCCTCATGGCCAGCATGGGCTTCGGGCAGAAGGTGCAGTCCTGGAACGTGGTCGACCAGGGGCTGAAGACCTACGCGCACATGGCGGTGGCCGCGAAGATCGGCTGCAGCTGGTGCCTGGACCTCGGCTACTTCCAGGCGCAGAACGAGGACCTGGACCTCGCCGTCGCGAGCCAGGTGCCCCGCTGGCGCGAGAGCGACGCGTTCGGCCCGCTCGAGCGCGACGTGCTGGCCTACGCCGAGGCCATGACCGACACGCCGCCCACGGTGACCGACGCGATGGTGGCGCGCCTGCTCGAGCACCTCGGCCCGGCCGGGGTGATGGAGCTGACCGCGGTGATCGGTTTCGCCAACCTCACGACGCGCAGCAACGTCGCCGTCGGCATCGAGTCGCAGGGGTTCTCGGCGTCCTGTGCGGTGCCCCTGGCCGAGGCGCCGGTCGCCGCCGCGCCCTAGTGGTAGGGCGCGTGGGGGATCGCCGCGTCGTTGGTCTGCTGGTCGGCGTCGACCCAGATCGCCCCGTCCTCGATCTTGCAGGCGTAGGTCGGGATCGGGTCGACCGCCGGCACGCCCGTGGGGACGCCGGTGTGCAGGTCGAACCGGGAGTTGTGCGCCGGGCAGATGAGGGTGTCGTCCTCCTGGAGGTAGCCCTCGTTGAGCGGCTGCTGCTGGTGGGTGCACGTGTTGTGCACCGCCACCGCCTCGTCCTCGTAGAGCCGGACGACACAGATCGGCTGCCCGCCCATGTGGACGAGCATCATGTCGCCTTCCTCGAGCTGGTCGGTGTCGGAGACCGCTTCCCAGGCCATGGTGGTTCCTCTCGGGTGCCGGGTCAGGTGGACGGGCGTCGTGACCGGCCCGCGGGCGCGGAGCCGCGGACCTCGATCCAGCCGTTGCGCACGCGGGCGGGCAGCACGGGCTGCGGGTGGTGCGCGGGACCCCGCACGACGTGGCCGTCGCGCAGGTCGAACACCGAGAAGTGCAGCGGGCAGGCGACGGTGCAGCCGTCCACCTCGCCGCGGTGCAGCAGCGCGCCGGCGTGGCTGCAGACGTCGTCGATGGCGTGCACCTCGCCGTCGCGGCGGAACAGCATGACCTGCCGGCCCTCGACCTCGACGCCGGCCGTGCCGCCGTCGGGGAGGTCCTCCTCGGCGACCGCCCGGACCCAGCGCTGCGGGCCGGTGTGGGTGGCGACCCGGTTGACCATCACCGCGCGGCCCTGCACGAGGTGACCGCCGACGTAGGCCGCGGCGATCGTGACGCCCAGGCCGACGGCGCCGAGCGAGCGGCCGGTGCGACGGTGGCCCGCCAGCCGGGCGGCGAGCGAGGCGCTCTGGATGAGGGTGCCCGCCCCGTTGAGCAGGCCGTGGAACAGCCCGACCCGGCGGTCCTCGGCGTCGCTGACGTTCCAGTCGGCGACGCCGGTGGCGGCCGTCGCGGCGGCCGCGGCGATGCCGGCCGCGGTGAGCGTCGACGACGGGTCGAGGCGTGGCCCGAGGCGCGACCCGCGGACCGGCGCGTCCTGCCCGGCCGTGTCGAGCAGCAGCGTCGCGGACCAGAAGCCGATCGGCAGGTCGCTCAGCGCGGGGTGCAGGGAGTGCCCGAGCCACCGGCCGCCGTGCATGACCTCGACGACCGGGTTGCCGCGGAAGCGGTCGTAGACCGGGTCGACCACCGCGGTCGCCTGGTCGTTGAGCCGCTGCAGCCAGGGCCACCGGGTGATCTCGGCGAGGGCGCGCTGGTGCCACGCCGTCGCCGCGGAATCCGCCATCCGCCTGCCTCCCCGAGGATCGGTCCGCCGTTGATCGTGGCACCTCGGTGTGATCCACGCCATGCTCCTCGCGACGAACATGTTCGTCACGAACATGTTCGTCACGAACATGTTCGTCGTAGGCTCGCGGCATGACCACCCCCTCCACCCCGCCCGCGGTCGTCGTCGTGGGCGCCGGCCTCGGCGGCCTGACCCTCGCCGCCGTCCTCCAGCGCCACGGTGTCGGGGTCGTCGTCCTCGACCGCGACGCGGGCCCGCACGCGCGGCCGCAGGGCGGGATGCTCGACGTCCACGAGGAGTCGGGACAGGCCGCGCTGCGGGCGGCCGGGCTCCTCGACGCGTTCCGGGCGGCGGTGCTGCCGGGCGGCGAGGCGATGCGCATCCTCGACGCCGAGGGCCGGGTCCTGCTCGAGGAGGCCGACGACGGCACGGGCGGCCGTCCGGAAATCCCGCGCGAGACGCTGCGCGACCTGCTGCTCGACGTCCTCGCCCCCGGGACCGTGCGGTGGGGCCGGCGGGTCACCGCCGTCCGGCCCCGGAGCGGGGGACGCCACGAGGTCGTGGTCGACGGGGAGCCGGCGCTGGTGGCCGACCTGCTCGTCGGCGCCGACGGGGCGTGGTCGCGGGTGCGGCCGCTGCTCTCCGACGCGGTGCCGGCCTACACCGGGGTCACGATGGCGACCGCCCGCCTGCACGACGTCGACGAGCGCCACCCGGTACCGGCCGCCGTGGTCGGCGGGGGCCTGCTGCTCGCGCTGCGCGACGGCCGCGGCGTCATCGCTCACCGCGAGCCGGGAGCCGTCGTCGAGCTCTACGCCGCCGTGCGCACCGACGGCCCGGACGACCTCGCCCGCGCGATCGACCGGGACGGCGCCCGCGCGGTGCTGCTGGAGCGGTTCGCCGGCTGGGCGCCGGAGCTGCGGGCGCTGATCGGCGAGGCCGACGACCCCGTCGTGGTCCGCCCGATCCACGCCCTGCCCGTCGGGCACGCCTGGGCGCACCGCCCCGGCGTGACGCTGGTCGGCGACGCTGCGCACCTCATGTCGCCGTTCGCCGGCGAGGGCGCGAACCTCGCGATGCAGGACGGCGCCGAGCTCGCCGCCGCCCTCGTGGCCCACGGACCCGCCACGGCGGCGGGCCGCGAGCGGGCGCTGGTGGCCTACGAGGCGGCGATGGTGCCCCGCGCCGCGCGGGAGGCCGCCGGCTCGGCGGCCAACCTCGAGCTCTGCTTCGGGCCCGACGGCTCGACGGCCATGCGGGACTTCTTCCTCGCCGGCGCCACGGCCTGACCACGGCGTGACTACCGTGCCCGCCGTGACCGAACCGCGCACGGCGCCGGCCGGCCGGCGGGAGCGCCCGGCGAAGCCCGCGCTCACGCGCGAGGGCGTCGTCGCCACCGCCACGGCCCTCGTGCGCGAGGAGGGCGCCGCGCGCCTGACCATGCGGCGCCTGGCGCAGCGCCTCGACACCGGGCCGGCCTCGCTCTACGTGTACGTCCGCGACACCGCGGAGCTGCAGGCCGCGGTGCTGGGGGAGTTCCTCGCCGGGGTGGACCTCGCCCCGGTCGGCGCCGCGGGGCCGTGGGACGAGCGCCTGCGCCGCGTGCTCGCGTCGTACGCGGGCCTGCTCCACGACTACCCCGGCCTCGCGCGCGTCGCGGTGGTGACCCGACCGTCCGGGGAGCACTACCTGGCGCTGATCGAGGCGCTGCTCGCGCTGCTCGCCGAGGGCGGGGTCCCCGACGACCGCGCGGCCTGGCTCGTCGACCTGTTCCTGCTGGTCGCGACCGCCTCGGCCGCCGAGCACGGCACCCGCGCCGAGGAGCACACGGAGGCGGCCGCCGACGACGCCGTCGCCCGGGCCGTGCGCGGCGCGTCCGCGGACCGGTTCCCCCACGTCGCCCGGCTGGTCGAGGACCTCCTGTCCGGCGAGGGCCCCGACCGGGCGCGGTGGTTCGTCGACCTGATGCTGGCGGGCGCCGCGGCCGTGCCCCGCCCCTCGCCGTCCCTCGTCGGGGAGGGGTGATGCCCGACGCGGTATCGAGCACCGGGCAGGGTGGGTAGGCCATCACCATGACCGGTCAGGAGGAGGCGACGATGCACACCGACGACACGCCCACGGGCGGTGACCACGGAGGCGAGCTCGGGGCCGACACGACCGTGGTCCCCGAGCTCGTCGGCCTGCCGGCGAGCGAGGCCCACGACCGGGCGCTGGACGCGGGCGTCCTCGCGGTCGGGCGCAACGCCGTGCACACGGGTGCGGGCCGCGGCCACGTCGCGGACCAGGAGCCCGCGCCGGGCGAGCAGCTGGGGCGCGGCGAGGAGGTCGGCATCTGGATCGCCGGCGGGGCCGCGCGCACGCCGACCGGCCCGGACCCGGACGACGGGTCCGAGGGCGGCGGCGGGGGCGGCGGCGTCCGCCCGCAGCCGAGCCCGGTCGGACCGGCCGGGGGCGGCCTGAACGGCTGAGCCCCCGCCGGACAGGACGTGCACCGCGGCGCCCCGCCCCCCGGGTGGGGCGCCGCGGCGCGTCCGCGGGGGCCGGGCCCCTCGGCTACGGTGCGGGTCCGCCGGGTGCCGCCCGGCACCGCTCCCGATCCGGTCCCGGAGGTCCGCGTGGACGCCGCCTCGCTGGTGGACGCCCTGCGCGAGCCGCTCGACGCCGAGCGGGTGCCGGGGGCGATCGTCGGGGTCCGGCACCGGGGGACGACGAGCCTCGCCGCCACCGGCACCACCGCACCGGGCGGCGACGTCCCGCTGACCGTCGACGCGGTGGTGCGGCTGAGCTCGAACACGAAGCCGCTGGTGGCGGCGCTGGCGCTGGTCCTCGTCGCCGACGACGTGCTCGCCCTCGACGAGCCCGTCGACCGGCTCCTGCCCGAGCTCGCCGGCCACCGCGTGCTGCGCCGCCTCGACGCCCCGGTCGATCCGGACACCGGCGCCCCGGCGCCGGAGGACACCGTGCCCGCCGAGCGGCCGCTGACGCTCGAGGACCTGCTGACGATGCGTGCGGGCTTCGGCTGGACCGTCGACGAGGGCCCGTGCCCCACCGTCGAGGCCGCCACCGCGCTCGGGCTGGGGTTCGGCCCGCCCGACCCGCGGGGCCAACCCGAGCCCGACGCGTGGATGGCCCGCCTCGGGCGCCTGGGGTTCCTCGACCAGCCCGGCCGCGCCTGGCGCTACGAGCTGTCGTTCGCGGTGCTGGGGGTGCTGCTCGCCCGCGCGGCGCGGCGCCCGCTCGGCGAGCTCCTGGCCGACCGGGTGCTGGGTCCGCTGGGCATGGACGACACCGGCTTCGTCGCCGACGCGTCGCGTCTCGTCCCGGCGTTCGTCCGCGGGGCGGACGGGTCGCCGCAGCCGTTCGACGGCGTCGCGGACAGCGCCTGGCTGCGCCCGCCCGCGTTCCCCGACGCCTGCGGCGGCCTCGTCGGCACCGTCGCCGACCTCCTGCGCTTCGCCTGGATGCTGCTCGACGACGGCGCCGGCCTGCTCACCCCAGCCGCGGTGCGGGCGATGACCACCGACCGGCTGCCCGCCGAGCAGCGCCGGGCGCCCGCCGCGGCCGCGTTCCTCGACGGCGGCGGCTGGGGCCACGGGGTCGGTGTCGTCGCCTCGCGGGCCGGGCGGCGCTACGGCTGGGCCGGCGGGCTCGGCACGCTCTGGTACTCCTGGCCCGAGCACGACCTCGCGGCCGTGCTGGCCACGCAGGTCCTCCCGCCCGCGGGCGGGGTCTTCGGTGCGTTCACCCGCACCGTGGAGGACGCGCTGACCGGTTAGCCCACGCCGGCGAGCGCCGGGACGGGGTTGCGCCACGGCACCGGGTCCGGGCGCGTCGGGCGCCAGCCCCACGGGCCGGTGCCGCGGCGGGTGGCCGTGGCGGTCCCGTCGCCGCCGTCGCGCGGCACCGGCGAGGGACGGCGCGGCACCGGGACGGGCGCCGGCTCGGGCGCCGGGCGACGGGCCGGCGCCGGCTCGGGGCGCCGCTGCACCGGCAGCGGGATCTCGGTCGGCACCGCGTAGATCGTCCCGAGCGCGCGGCGCACCGGCACGCTGCGGTGGGCGAACCCGTGGTCGACGGCGAGGGTGGTCGAGGCGGCCGGGGCGGCCGCCGGCGCGCGGACCGTGCGGCGCACCTCGCGGCGCCCGCCCGGCACGGCGCCCGCGCCGGTGCGCTCGCGCAGGCGGCGCCGGGTCTCGGCCGCGGACGGGGAGACGACGGAGTCGAGCGCGGCCGAGGCGGCGAAGACCAGGCCGTTGGCGAGCCCGAGCACGAGCAGCCCGAGGCCCATCAGGGCGCCGGGCTCGAGGGAGTCGTCCGGGTCGGGGAGCTCGAGCTGGCCGCCGTAGGGCAGGTCGGGCAGCGCGACCGGGGCGGTGGGGACCACCGGGGTGCTGCCGGGCTCGGACACGGCGGCCTCGAGGAGCACGAGGAAGCCCGCGGTGCACAGCACGGTGACGATGACCAGCACCGCCGTGCGCAGCATCGATCGGCGCGCGACGTCCTGCGCGGCGCTCGGTACGGCGTACGCCATCGTTCCCCTCCTCGTCGGTGCGGAAGTCCTACCCCTCACGCCCGGTGATCGCGACGGTCGCGAGCGAAGATCACCCCGATGGAGTCGGCCATCCGGGCGTGTCGCGTGCGACGCACCGTGTCTCCTGTGACGCCTGTGAGTGGCGACTACCCTCCCAGGAGCTCCCGGCAGGCGTCGAGGCCGTCGACCTCGGGCGTCCACGACGGCCGCCGCCAGGTCTGCGGGGTGAGCCGGGAGCGCAGCAGCACCGCCGCGCGGCCCCGGCGGACGTGCTGCTCGACGCCGTCGTCGGTGTAGCCCAGGCGCTCGGAGACCCGTCGCGAGGCGGCGTTGTCGGCGAAGGCGCTCGAGCGGGCGAGGCGCGCGCCGAGGTGGTCGAAGGCGAGGGCGAGGACCGCGTGGCGCATCTCGGTGCCCAGCCCCCGGCCCTGGACCGCGCGGGTCAACCAGGACCCGGTGCCGACCTCGCGCAGGACCGCGAAGTCGGTGCCCGTGAGCGTCTGCATCCCCAGCACCCGTCCCGACGACCGGACGAGGAAGTTCACCGACCACCGCCCGGGGCGCAGGTCGGCGCGGCAGCGCCACGCGTACTGCATGACCCCGCGCGCGAAGCCCGGGGTGTCGGTGCCGTCGGTCCAGGGCTCGAGGAACGGCATCTGCTCGGCCGGGTGCACGCCGTCGAGGGCACGGTCCGCCAGCGCGGCGAGGCCGACGTCGTCGTCGGGGCGCAGCTCGAGACGCGGGGTGCGCACGACGAGACCGGCGAGCGGCCAGTGGCGCACCGGGTCGGCGGGATCGGGCTCCGACACCGGGGACACCCGACCATCGTGGCCCGCGCGGAGCTCACGCGAGGTGCGTCCGCGGACGCGGGCGGGTGACGCCGTCGACGACGACGTCCACGCGCTCGTCGTAGAACGCGACGAGCCCGGCGATGCGGGCGACGGCCGGGGCGGGGTGGTCGTAGCTCCAGGCGAGGTCGTCGTACCGCCCGGCGGGGGTCACCACCGACCAGTACCGGCTGGTCACGCCCTTGTAGGGGCAGGCCGTGACGGTGGCCGAGGGCACGAGGCGGGCGGTGTCCACGGCGGTGGGGTCGAGGTAGGCGCGGGTCGGCAGGCCGGTCTCGAACAGCAGCACCGGGGCGTCGGACTCCGCGAGCAGCACACCGTCCAGCTCGACGCGCACGTGCCGGCGCGAGCGCAGGGCGTCGACCCGCACGTAGGGGCTGCGCGGGTGGACGTGGACCTGCTCGTCCTCCTCGAACCACGCGTCGAACGCGTCCCACGTGAGGGCGAGCAGCCCGGCGAGCTCGCCGTCGAGCCGGCGGTGACCGGGGTCGGCGGCCAGGGCAGCGGGGTCGACGTCGCCGGCCGGGATCGCCCACCGCGGGTACCAGGGGTGCTCCCAGACGTAGCGCGCGCCGAGGGTGTCGACGACGACCCGGCCGCCCAGCCGGGCCCGCACGCGGCGGGGGCACGGCTCGACGTGGCCGACCGGGACGGCGGGCCCGGGGTGGCTGCTCACCGGCGCACCGCCACGGTCGCGCCCGGGAAACGGGCCTCGACGACGTCGCCGGCCGCCAGCGGCACCGCCCGGGTGAGCCCGCCGGTGATGACGAGGTCGCCCGCGCGCAGCGCCTCGCCGCGGGCGGCGAGCTCGTCGCGCAGCCAGGCCAGCGCCCGGTGCGGGTGGCCCATCGCGGCGTCGCCGGACCCGGTCGCGACGGGCTCGCCGTTGCGACGGAGCTCGACGGTCAGGGCGGCCAGGTCGCGGTCGAGGGGGTCTCCGACGACGACCCCCGCCGCCGACGACCCGTCCGCGGTGTTGGTGGCGAGGCCGAAGCGGTAGTCGCGCCACACCGAGTCGACGACCTCGAGGACCGCCCGCGCGGCGACCGGCCGGCCCTCGGCGTCGACGACCAGCCCGACCTCGGGCTCGACGCGCGGCTGCACGAGCGACGCGGGCACCGCCGCGCCGGGCGCGATCACCATCGTGTCGAGCAGGGGCCCGAAGTTGGGGGAGTCCACTCCCATCTGCTCGCGCATCACCGCCGACGTGTAGCCGAGCTTCCAGCCGATCCGTCGCGCGCCGCGCTCCTGCCGCCGCGCGGTGAGGCGCTGCTGCACCGCGTAGGCGGTCGACAGGTCGAGGTCTCCGGGGCCGTCGGGCGCGTCGAGCAGGCGGCCGTCGCGGTGCGCCGCGTCGATCCACGCGACCCAGCCCTCGACGTCGGACCCGTCCACGCCGCCCGACGCTAGGCGGGCGCGGCGAGCACCGCACGACCGGCCGGGCCCGGCATGCTGGAGTGCGTTCGGTCACGGACCGCGACACAGGTCGGTTGTGTACGTCCGATCCGGGGAAGGAGGAGACCGTGGACGCACCGGGGCGGCACACCGGCCCGGGCGACCGGCTACCGGGAGCAACGCCCGTCATCGACGACGAGGCCGACAGCTGGCTCGTGGGCCGCGCGCGGGCGGGCGACCGGACCGCCTACGAGGAGCTGGTCCGCCGGCACCGCGACCGGATCTACCGCATCGCCCTGCGGATGCTCGGCAACGCGGCCGACGCCGACGACGTCGCGCAGGACGTCGTCATCCAGCTCTGGACGGCCCTGTCGGGGTTCGCGGGGACGTCGGCGTTCACGACCTGGCTGTACCGGGTCGTCGTCAACCGCTGCCTCAACCACCGCCGCAGCCAGCGCCCGTACAACGAGCTCGACGACGTCGATCACCCCCGCGTTGCGGGACCCGAGCAACGGGTACTGGCCGGTCAGGAGCTGCAGGCCGGCCTGGCCGCGATCAGTGCCCTGCCCGACGAGCAGCGCGTCCCGCTGGTGCTCGTCCAGCTCGAGGGCCTGTCCTACCGGGAGGCGGCGGCGGTCACGAAGACCACGGAGGCCACGGTGCGGGGGCGTCTCGCCCGCGCCCGCACGACGCTCATGGCCGAGATGAAGGACTGGACATGACCCAGGAGCGCTCTGCCCACGACGTGGTCGCGCCCACGGAGGGCCAGCTCGCGTGCGGCCGGGACGCGGAGGCCCTCGTCGCCCAGGTGGCCGACGGTCGGGCCGACCGCCTGGACGACCACCAGCGCGACTGCCCCTACTGCCAGGCGGCGCTCGCCGAGTTCGACCGGCTCTGGGCGCCGGTGCGGGCGGTGTCCGCCCACCGCCCGCGGGTCCCCGAGGGGCTGCTCGACGAGGCCCTGCGCAGCATCCGCGGCGTCGCGGCCGACCCCGAGTTCGGCAGCATCCCCGACGCGCGCGGCCGCACGCGGGTGAGCTCGCGGGTCGTGATCGCGCTGGCCCGCCACCTGGCGTCCCGCGTGCCGGGGGTGCGGGTGGCGCTGAGCAGCCTCCTCGCGTCCGGCAGCGGGCCGGAGACGACCCTCGCGGACGGGCCGGGGCCGGAGGTCGTGGCGGGGGTGGCCGGGGAGTCGACGGTCGTCGCGATCACGCTCGCGGCCGACTACGGCCAGGACCTCGTCGCCCTCGGCACGCGCATCCGCGCGGTCGTCGCCGACGGCATCCGCGCGACCACCGGCCTCGAACCGGTGGCGGTGATCGTGCACGTGGACGACCTGTTCCTGTAGGACGGTCCGGTGACGGAGCCGGACCTGCCGCTCTGGGAGATCGTCCAGGCCTACCACCCCGTGGCGCGGGGCTTCCACGCGCTGTTCGCCGAGGTCGGGCTGACGCCGACCCAGTTCGGTGTGCTGGCCGTCCTGCGCGACGAGGAGGGCACCGGCCACGCCTCGACCCAGGCCGAGCTCGCGCGCCAGGTGCTGCTGCGTCCGCAGAGCACCGGCGAGCTGGTGACCACGCTGGTGGCGCGGGGGCTCGTGACGCGCGAGGGGCCGGGCGGCCGCGGCCGCCCGACGGCGCTGCGGCTCACCGACGCGGGCCGGCGCGTGCTCGACGACGCCCTCCCGCGGGTGCACGCCTACAACGAGCCCTCGGCGATCGGGCTGACGGCGGCGGAGGCGGCGACGCTGGCCTCGCTGCTCCGGCGGGTCCGGGCGGCCGTGGACGGTCCCCGGTCGGAGGGGTGACGGCCGGGGAGCTGACGGTCGCGCCGCGTCCACGGCGTCGTGCCCCAGGGCTTGGCGATCGAGGCCCACGTCATGAGCAGGAACGACGCCAGGTTCGCGACGCCGCCCCACACCAGGGGCCAGGCGGACGGCCCGGGGTCCTCGACCCCCTCGAGCACCCACACGCCGACGAAGAACGTGCTGAAGACGATCACCGCGACGGTGAGGACCAGCTTGACCAGCACCCACCAGTGCCGGGCGAGGCCCCACGGCGTCACCAGCCCCAGCGCCACGCCCGTCACCAGCGCGCCGAACGCGGCCGGGATCACGAGCACCACGTCGATGCGGTCGATCAGGTGGTAGCAGACCCGCGCCACCTCCCGGGGGACCGTCAGCGCCGTCGCCGCCAGCACCACGTTGGCCGCCCCGGCGCCCATCCAGCCCAGCGACACCACGACGTGCAGGAAGACCAGCACCCGCCGGGTCCGCCGGCCCACCCGCGATCGCGCCACGCCGCCTCCTGGTGAATCAGGAACCTGATACCAGGGGACTACCCGTTCGGCGGGGAAGCACGCCCGGGGTCGTGGCACCGCTGCCCGACGGGCCCCAGGACGGGCTTGACGTCGACCACCGGGGTGCCGTCGATGGCCTCGAGGTCCGCGACGCGGACGACCGTGCCGTCCACGTCGAGGACGCGCACGCGGTGCAGGCCCAGCGGGTTGGGACGGTCGGGGGAGCGGGTGGAGAACACGCCGGTCTCCGGGGCGGCCGGGTCGCCCCGCGGGTGGACGGCCAGGACGGAGCGGTCGGCGCGGTCCAGCCAGGTGATCAGCAGCAGCTCCTGCCCGGCCTCGATCTCGCGCAGGGCGCGGCGCAGGTCGGGTGCGAACGTCACGACCGCCTCGGGAGCGCCCTCGTCGCCCTGCAGCGGGCCCTCGCCGCGCTCGCGCAGGGGAGAGGACACGCGCCCCACGACGCGCAGGACGGGTTCGGTGGTCACGCCGGCACCGTAGGCCCCGGACGCCCGTGTCCGTACCCTGCGGACGTGCCCCGTGTGACGTCCCCCCGCGCGGAGGCCACCGCGGCGACGCGGGCCGGGCTGGTCGAGGCGGCCACCGCGCTGTTCGCCGAGCGCGGGTTCGCGGAGACCTCGATCGACGACGTCGCGGCCGTCGCCGGCATGACCAAGGGCGCGGTCTACCACCACTTCGCGGGCAAGGCGGCGCTGTTCGAGGCCGTGTTCTCCGCGCAGGAGGCGGAGGTCCACGCCCGGCTGAGCGCCGCCCTCGACGACGCGGGGGACCACCTCGCGGGCGCGCACGCCGCGCTGACCACGTTCCTCGAGGCCTGCACCGAGCCCACCTACGGCCGCATCGTGTTCCGCGACGGCCCGCTCGCGCTGGGGTGGGAGCGCTGGCGCGAGTGCGAGCTCGACTACGCCTACGCCTTCATCGCCCGGGTGCTCGACGGCCTGGCCCGCGAGGGCCACCTGCGCCGCCCGCCCGGGGCCTCCTACCCGACGCTCGTGCTCGGGATGCTCTCGAGCGCCGGGCAGCTGCTCGGGCAGGCGCCCCCGGCGCAGCACGCCGCGCTGCGCGCGGAGCTGCTCGGCTTCTTCGACCAGGTCATCGCGGGGATGACCGGTCGCTGACCCCGGTGCGTCGGGTCAGGACGCCGGTGCGCGGTGCTGGCGCAGCGCGACGGTCGTGCCCTTGTCCGTGTGCCGGATCGCCACGCTGTCGACGCTGCGCTGCATGAGCACGAAGCCCCGGCCGCGCCGGGCGTGCGAGCCCGGGCCGGCCGGCTCCGCGTTCTCGGACCAGCGGCCGTGGTCGGTGACCCGCACGTTCACCGCGTCCTTCTCGCACCAGAGCGTGAGCTCCACCGTGCCCTCGGCGTCGCCGGGATAGGCGTGCTCGACGGCGTTCTCGACGGCCTCGGCGACCGCCGTGAGCACCCGTTCCCGGGCCTCCTGCTCGATGTCGAGGCCGGCCAGCCAGTCCCGCGCCTCGTGGCGCATCCGCGCCGCCTCGTCGGCGCGCGCCGGGCGCACCGCCCGCGCGAACTCCACCGCGTCCGTCATCGCTTCCCCGCCCGACCTCTCCGTGCCCGGGTCTGACCTCCCGTCGGTTCGAGAGGGTGACTCCTCGTCACTGCCGGCACCGGCATGCCCACCGTGCGCGACCGGCACCGGAGAGGTCGACCACCAACGTCGCGAACGGTCGGTCCGTCGCGACCGGCGGGTGAACGGTCGGGGACAGGGCCGAACGAGTGATGGCAACCGGGTGATTCGATCTCCCCCGGACGGTGGCCGTCAGGCCAGGAGGGCGTCCGACACGATCTTGCGTTGGATCTCCGAGGTGCCCTCGAAGATCGTCGTGAGCCGGGCGTCGCGCCAGTAGCGCTCCACCGAGTGCTCGGTGGTGTAGCCGTTGCCGCCGAACACCTGCAGGGCGTCGCTGGTGACCCGCTCGGCCGTCTCCGAGGCGAACAGCTTGGCCGCCGACGCCGCGACGTCCCCACCGGGCGCGCCCTCGTCGAGCAGCCAGGCCGCGTGCCACCACAGCGTGCGGGCGGCGTCGACGGCCGCGGCCATGTCGGCGAGCCGGTGGCGCAGCGCCTGCTGGTCGGCGATGGGGTGGCCGAACTGCTCGCGGCGCCGGCTGTAGGCCACGGCGTCCTCCAGCGCGCCGCGGGCCAGCCCGACCGCCCGGGCCGCCGTCTGCACCCGCGCGGTGCCCAGCCAGCGCAGGCTGTCCTTGAAGCCCTGGCCCTCGGCCTGCCCGGTGTCCTGCAGGGCGTCGGCAGGCAGGCGCAGCCCGTCGAGCGTCAGCTCCCAGGTCGTCAGCCCGAAGTAGCCGATCTTGTCGATCGGGGTGCCGGTGACGCCGTCGGGGAAGCTCCCGCGATCCTTGGGGACGAGGAAGAGCTCGAGGCCGTCCGAGCGGCTCTCGCCCTCGCGGGGCGCCCGGGTGCGGGCCAGCAGGTGCAGGAAGTCGGCCGAGCGGGCGTGCCCGACCCAGCGCTTGGTGCCCTCGACGACCCAGCCGTCGTCGGTGCGGGTGGCCGTGCACTCGACCCCGGCGAGGTCCGAGCCCGCGTGCGGTTCGGAGAACGCGATGGCCCCGACCCAGCGCCCGGCCGCGCTGGCGCGGAGCAGCTCCGCCCGGCGGTCCGGGTCCGGCGAGGCGCAGCCCGTACCGTTGCCGCGGGCGATGATGCTGCCGACGCTCATCCAGGCGCGGGCGAGCTCCTCGGAGACCAGGCAGTACTCGACCACCCCGAGGCCCTGACCGCCGTGCCCGGCGTCGACGAGCAGTCCGAAGTAGCCCAGCTCGGCGAGGCGCTCGAGCAGGGCGGGCGGGATGTCCTCGCGCCGCGGGTCGAGCTCGTCGGCGACGGGGAGGACCTCCTCCATCGCGAAGGCCCGCGCGGTGTCCTGCAGTGCCCGGCGCTCGGGGGTCAGGACCAGCGCGTCGGCCGGCGCGGCGGTGGTCACCTCGCCCAGGCCTCGACGCTGCCAGGTCGGCGCGCTCACGACGCTCACGACGTGGCGTCCACGCAGAGCGTCCAGAGCGCCGCACGGGCCTGCGGGGTCTCCGCGGCGCGGGGCAGGTAGTGGGTGGGGCGCGGCGCCCGGTCGTGCCAGAAGACCCCCGTGCTGTGCCCCGGCTCGGCGGCGGCCTGGAGCCAGACGATCGTGTCGGCGCCCTGCTCCTCGGTGCGCAGCAGCGGGCCGGTGACGCGGTGGAACCCCGGCATCGAGCCGGCGACGCCGGGGGTGTCGGCCCAGCCGGGGTGCATCGAGTGCACGACGATCCCGTCGCCGGCGAGGTCGTCGGCGAGGAGCTCCGCCAGCACGACCTGCATCCGCTTGGTACGCGCGTAGGCCGCCCCGCCGGAGTAGGTGCCGGTGCGGAACTCGGGGTCGTCGGTGGGCAGCGAGGCGGTGTACATGCCGCCCGACGAGACCAGCACGACCCGCGACGGCGACGTCGGCGTCGCGCCCGCCCGCAGCACGGGACGCAGCTCGCGGGTCAGCAGGAACGGCCCGAGGACGTGCGTCGCGAGCGCCAGCTCGTGGCCCTCGGCGGTCTCGGTGCGCTGCGGGGGCATGACCCCGGCGTTGTGCACGAGCCCGTGCAGCGCCGGCTCGCGGTCGCGGACCTCCGCGGCGTAGCGCCGGACGTCGGCCAGCGACGACACGTCGCAGACGGCCACGTCGACCGCCGCGCCCGGGTGCTCGTCGCGGACCGCGTCGCGGGTCTGCTCGCCGCGGGCGCGGTCGCGCACCACCATCTCGACCCGCGCGCCGAGCGCCACGAGTCCCCGCACCGTGGCGGCGCCCAGGCCGCCCCCGGCGCCGGTCACGATGATCGTGCGGCCGTCGAGGCACCCGGCCGGCAGGGCGCGGAAGCCCGCCCGGCGGACGGCGTACCCCATCTTGGAGTAGCCGGGGACGACCAGTCGGTCGAGGACGGCGTCGAGGAGGCGGGGGAGGGGCACGACGCGCAGGCTACTGAGGACCGCCCCGGGATGCCGCGTCGCCGACGGGACGAATCGCTCACGGGGGACAGACGATCCCGGCCGGGGGGAGCTCCCCGTCGCGCAGGTAGCCGTCGACGGCGTCGCGGACGCAGGGGGTCGCGGGGTAGGCGCCGTGGCCCGCGCCGAGCCACGTCACGAGCGTCGCGATGCCGAGCTGGGTCGCCTCGCGCTGGCTGCCGGGCAGCGGCGTCAAGGGGTCGCCGCGGGTGCCCACCACGAGCGGCGGCGGGCCGGCGACGGAGCCGGGCGGCGGCGTGTCGGCGGGCACGGGCCACGAGCTGCACAGCAGCGCCTCGTGGGCGAACCACGCCCCGAACAGCGGCTCGGCGGCCTTCGCCCGGCCGGCGTCGGCGGCGACCTGGTCGAGCGTGGGGCGCTCCAGCGTGTCGTTGCACGTCAGGAGGACGCCGGCGTCGAAGCCGCCGCCGTCGGCCTCGAACGGCGCGACGAGGCGCAGCAGCCCGGCGGGGTCGCCCTGGCCCGCGCGGGACATCGCGGTGGCCAGCTCGGGCCAGCGCGCGGGCTCGGACAGGCCGAGGACGAGCGCCCGCGTCGCCGTGCCGTCGGTGACCCGGCGGCCGGCCGGCCCGGGCAGGGGCGCGGCGTGCAGGTTCGCGAGGATGCCGGTGACCGCGCCCGCCGGGTCCGGGCCGAGCGGGCAGTCCGGGCGGGCGGAGCAGTCGGCGGCGAACCCGTCGAGCGCCTCGCGGGCGGCGGCCGCGCGCTCGCGGGCGCGCTGGGAGAACGAGGTGGTCGGGTCGGCGAGGCCGTCGAGCACGGTCCGGCCGACCGAGCCGGGGAAGCGGCGCATCCACGCCGCGGCCACCCCGGCGCCCTCCCCGACGCCGACGACGTTCATCCGCGCCACGCCCAGCGTCGAGCGGACCTCCTCGAGGTCCTCGGCGTCGACGGCCGTGCGGTAGTCGGTCAGGGCGTTCTCGAGCACCTGGGTGCACGTCCGCGCGGCCGCGGACGCCGCGTCGCGCAGCGGGCCGAGCGAGGGCGCGTCGGCGGCGAGGGGGTCGGCGTCGTCGATGTCCTCGCGGATCGAGGGCGAGATGCAGTCGGCGGCCTCGGAGTTGCCGGTGCCCCGCAGGTCGACGCCGTACAGCGCGCTGCCGGCGAGCACCTGCGGCGGCGCCGTGGCAGCCAGCCGCACCGCGCGGTCGGCGCCCGTCGTCCCGCCCGCCTCGCCGACGACGACGATCGGCACCGGGCCGCCCGGCGGCAGCGGGCCCACGCTCACCTGGAGCACCCCGACCTCGGTGCGCGACGAGCTGCCGCCCCCGACCGGCACGCTCTGGCAGCCGAAGCGCAGGTCGCGCCCGTCCAGGGCGGGCGCGCCGAGGCTGCCGCCGACCTGGGCGGTGCAGTCGGTGAACCCCGCCGGCGCCGCCGGGGCGGGGAGCAGCGGCGGGAGCAGGGGAGCGGCCGGGCCGGGCGTCCCCGTCTCGGGCGCCGGCACCGGCGTCACCGGCCCGTCGTTGCGCGTGGCCACCGGGGGACGTTGCGACGGCCCGACCGCGCACGCCCCGGTGCCGAGCAGCAGCACCGCGCCGAGCGCGAGCACCACGACGTCCCGCAGGGTCGGTCGGGACACGCACTGCTCCTTCGATCACGGTCGCTCGGGGCCTCACGGGCAGTCTGACGGCCGTGGGTCGCATCCCGGTGAGGCCCCCTCGACGGGTCGAGCTCCGCTCCGCTCCGTCTCCCGAGGATGATGCCCCCGTGGATCTGCCCGTCATGCCGCCCGTCGCCCCGATGCTGGCCAAGGCCGTGCCCGAGATTCCGGCGGGGCAACGGTACGAGCCCAAGTGGGACGGCTTCCGGTCGGTGATCTTCCGCGACGGCGACGAGGTCGAGATCGGCAGCCGCAACGAGAAGCCGATGACGCGGTACTTCCCCGAGCTCGTCGCGGCGTTCACCGACGCGCTGCCGCCGCGGTGCGTCGTCGACGGCGAGATCGTCGTCGTCGACGCCGAGGGCACCGGGCTGGACTTCGAGGCTCTCCTGCAGCGGGTGCACCCGGCCGCGTCGCGGGTGCGCCGGCTGGCCGCCGAGACCCCGGCGCACTTCGTGGCGTTCGACCTGCTCGCCCTCGGCGACGAGGACCTCACCGGCCGGCCGTTCACCGAGCGCCGGGAGCGGCTCGAGGCGGTCGTCGGCGGTCTCGATCGCCCGGACGTCCACCTCACGCCGATGACCGAGGACGTCGAGACCGCCCGGGGGTGGTTCGAGCGCTTCGAGGGCGCGGGGCTGGACGGGCTGATCGCCAAGAAGGCCGACCTCACCTACCAGCCCGACAAGCGGGTGATGAGCAAGATCAAGCACGAGCGGACGGCCGACTGCGTCGTCGCCGGCTACCGGGTGCACAAGTCGGGTCCCGACGCGCTCGGCTCGCTGCTGCTCGGGCTCTACACCGCCGACGGCGGGCTGCAGAGCGTCGGCGTCATCGGGGCCTTCCCGATGGCGAAGCGCAAGGAGCTGTTCGCCGAGCTGCAGCCCCTGGTGACCTCCTTCGAGGGGCACCCGTGGGCCTGGGCCGCGCAGGAGGAGGGCACCCGCACCCCCCGCGAGGCCGAGCACAGCCGCTGGAACGCGCAGAAGGACCTGTCGTTCGTGCCGCTGCGCCCGGAGCGCGTCGTCGAGGTCAAGTACGACCACATGGAGGGCGTGCGCTTCCGCCACACCGCGCAGTTCAAGCGCTGGCGCCCGGACCGCGACCCGACGTCGTGTACCTTCGAGCAGCTCGAGCGGCCGGTGCTGTTCGACCTCGCGGAAGTCTTGACGGCCCGGTAGTCACTCCACCCGCGCCGGCGTCGGCGCCGACGAGGCGTCGAGCTCCAGGCGGACGGCCGTGGGCAGCGCGGACACCGCGAACGCCTCCCGCGCCCGGGCCAGCACGCGGCCGTCGAGGTCGGCCCAGACGTCGCGGACGTCGGTGCCCTCCACCAGCGTCAGCGCGATCCGCAGCGCCGGCCGCTCGGGGGAGCCGACGAGGCGCACGCGGGCGCGGCTGACGCCGTTGATCGACTCGGCGTCGTGGCGGACGGCGTCGCAGATCGCCGAGTGCTCGACGGTGAGGCGCTCGCCGGGCAGCTCGGAGAGCGAGACGTCCGGCCGCGGCTCCGGGCGCACCGAGCGCAGCGTCCACCAGATCCCGACGAGGAAGAGCACGAGGCCGGCGCCGATGAGGATCCAGCGCGTGGCGGCGACGTGGCTCGACGTCCACGCCACGAGGATCGGGTCGATCACCGGGCGCTGGGCCCGGAAGCTGCCGAACACGCCGTACCCGAGCAGCAGGGTGAGCACGGCCGCGGCGAGCAGCACCAGCCCGAGGAGGATCGTGAGCGTGCGGTCGCCGCCGGCGGAGCGGGCGACGGCGGCACGAGAGCGACGGCTCACTTGACCCCCTTGGTGGTGGTGACCGAGACCGACACCTTCGGGCGCATCGCCAGCGGCAGGCGCACCAGCATCTCGTCGACGCGGGCCCGCACGGCGTCGCGGACGTCGGCGGCCGGGTCGAGCGTCGAGGCCTTCACGGTGATCTTCTTGGCGGACGCGACGACCGAGGCGGAGACGACGTCGTCGTGCGAGCGCACCTCGTGGCCGACGGCCCGGGCGAGCGAGCGCGGCGACGTGGTGACGGTGACCTCGGGGACCGGGTCGGCCAGGTAGACGTCGTGGCGACGTGCGGCGAGCCCGAGAATCACGACCAGCAGGCCGACCACGCCGACGACGATCGCGACGGTGCGGACGACGCCGGACTGCCAGGTCAGGCCCTCGATGGCCGCGCGCCAGGTCGGCCACGGCACCACCAGCGGGCTCGACGACGGCGCCACCCAGGCGGTGACCGTCTCGACCACGAGGGCGAGCCCGACGACGGCCACGACGAGGCCGAGCAGCGGCGCGAGCACGCGCAGGAGCAGGCGCACTTCTCACTCCGTCCGGGACGAGGGGGTGCGGGGGGCCCGCTGGGCGGGATCGGTGAGGGCGGAGACGCCGATGTCCAGCGAGCGCACGCGGTAGGGCGTGAGGGTCTGGACCCGCTCGCGGACGTGGTCGCGCACGGCCGCGGCGCTGTCGGCGATCCGCGCGGGGTAGGCCAGCGGCACCTCGAGGCGCAGGTCGACCTGCTCGCCGTAGCCCGAGACCCGGGCGGTGGTGCCGGTCTCGCCGAGGTCCAGCCCGGCGAGGCGGCGCTGGGTGCGCACGGTGCCCGGCGTGCTGTCGGCCGCGTACTCCGCGATCTTGCGGACCACCGAGAGGGCGACGTCGAGGCGCCCGCGCTCGGCGGCCTCGTCGGTCTCGTCGCCCCCGTCGGCAGCGCCCGGCGCGACCACGGGCGTGGTCGGCGCGTCGGTCGGGGTGCTCATCGGTCGCGGCCGCGCCCGGTGAACTGGTTGAGGTCGAGCTCGCCGTCGAGCACGCGGCCGACGACGAAGCCCAGGATCCCCAGGACCAGGGCGATGAAGAAGCCCTGCAGGCCGCCGGCGGCGGCCGCCACGCCCAGGATGAGGCCGACGAACAAGCCGGCGCGGGTGGCGCTCATGACCACTACCTCCAGGTTCTGGACCCGCCCCGGCGTCGGGGCGGGCTGCTTCTACTGCACGCGGGCGGAGCCGCGGCGGGGGTCGTACCGGCGGGCCAGGCGCTGCCCCAGCCGGCCCAGGCGCGCGAGGCGGCGGCCCGACACCACGACGACCGGCGCGTCGAGGCGCGGGTCGTCGAGGGCCGGGAGCGCCGCGCCACGCTCCTGCCGGCGCAGGGCGGCGAGGCCCTCGCGGAAGGCGACCGGGTCGCCCCCCACGTCGGGGTGGTGGGTGCGCACGAACGCGCGCACCCGTGCCCGTGCGTCCACCCGGGTGTCGGTGGTGCTCACGCCGGCATCTCCAGGTCGGTGACGGTGACGTCGACCCGGCGGTTGCCGGACTCGGCGGCGACGATGCGGCGCAGCTCCGCGGCCGTGATCTCGACCGGGGCGCCGAAGTGCAGCACCACGGCGACGCGGTCGGGCTCCTCGCCGTCGCCCAGCACGATGCCGGGCAGGCGCCGTCCGGGCAGGTAGCTCGCGATCGTGCCGAACGGACCGCCGGAGAGCGCCGCCACCGCCGGGTGGGCGAGCAGCGCCTCGGCGATCCGCTCGGGGACCGGTCCGCGACCCGGGGCCTCGGCGGTGCCCGGGCTCACCGCCTGTGTGGGTCCCGTCGCGTCCGACGCGCTCACTCGACCCGGGTGCTGGGCTGGGTCGACGCCGGCTCCTCGTCGGTGTCGTCGCCCGGCATGTGGATGTCGTTGACGGCGATGTTGACCTCGATCACCTCGAGGCCGGTCATCTGCTCCACCGCGGCGATGACGTTGCGGCGCACGGCGCGGGCCAGCTCGACGATGCCGGCGCCGTACTCGACGACGATGTCGAGGTCGATGGCGGCCTGCTTCTCGCCGACCTCGACCTGGACGCCGGCGGCCTGCGAGGTGCCGCTGCCGCCGGGGATGCGTTCGCGGATGGCGCCGAAGGCGCGCGAGACGCCGCCGCCCATGGAGTACACGCCGGAGACGTCGCGGGCGGCGATCCCGGCGATCTTCTGGACGACGCCGGAGGCGATGGTGGTCTTGCCCTGACCGGTGTCGTCGGCGAGGCGGGCCGGGGTGCTCGTGGCACCGGTCCGTCCGCTCGACACGGCTGCGGCCTCGGAGCCGGTGGCGGTGCTGGGGTTCTGCGTCATGATGGGCGCTCCCTGTGCGCGGGGGTGGTCGTGGTTCTCGGTGGCCGGGCGGCCCGGTTGCCGACCCGGTACCCGTGGGACACCGACCGCCGCGGAACGTCACGGACTCTCACCCGAAATGACGAGTGGCCCTCGTCACGCGCGCCGATAACGGAGCATCAGCCCGTCGCCGTGGGCCACCACCGACGCCAGGCCGAGCTGCCGGGGGACGTCCGGCGACGGCCCGGTGACGATGCGCCCGGGCCCACCGCCGACCAGTTGCGGGGCGAGGCTCAGGCACAGCTCGTCGACGCGGTCGGCGGCCAGCAGCGCCCCGAACAGCGCCGGGCCGCCCTCGCAGAGCACGCGCGTCAGGCCGCGGGCGGCGAGCGCCGCGACGATCGCGTCCGGGTCGGTGGCGCCCGGGTCCTCGCCGCTGACGGGGACGACCTCGGCTCCCGTGCCGCCGAGGGCCTCGCGGGCGCCCTCGGCGCCCACGGCCGCGGTGAGCACGAGGGGCGCCACGGTGGTGTCGGTGAACAGCCCGGACGCCGGGTCGAGCTCGCCGTGGGTGCTGACGACCGCGATCGGCGGCACGGGGGCCTGCCCGCGGGCCCGGCGGCGCTCCTCGCGGTCGGGCGAGGTGCGCGCGCCGCGGTAGCCCTCGGCACGGGCGGTGCCGGAGCCGACGAGGACGACGTCGGCGAGCTCGCGCAGCAGCCCGAAGACCTCCTTGTCCCCGGGGGCCTCGAGACCCCCGGACACACCGTCGACCGCGACGGCCCCGTCGGCGCTGGCGACGAAGTTGACGCGCACGCACCCCGGCGGGTGCGCGTAGAGGTCGGCGAGGGCCTCGCGGTCGAGGTCCTCGCCGCCCCCCGTCGGCCAGATCCTTCTCACCGTGTCCGACCCGGCTCCGCTGCGCTGCGCGGGTGGCTCGCCTTCTGCCGCAGCTCGTCGATCGCCCGCGACGCCTCCGACTTGTTCAGCCCCGTCGGCGGCTCCACGCCGGCCTGCTGGGCGAGCGTCTCGAGGTAGCTGGCCTGGGGGCCGGTCATCGGCTCGTCGCCGGTGACCCACTGGTCGGTCGGGCGCTCCTGCCGGGAGAGGTCCGGGGCGCCGGAGGCGTCGCCGGAGCCGTCGCCGGAGCCGTCCGAGGGCGTCACGGCACCCTGGAGGCGCTCGATCTCGTCGGAGGCCTGGGCCTTGGTCAGCTCCGTCGGCGGCTCCTCGCCGGCCTGGTGCGCCAGGGTCTCGAGGTAGCTGGCCTGGGGACCTGTCATCGGCTCGTCGCCGGTGACCCAGGCGCTGTTGTCCTTCTCGGCGGACGTGTCGCCGCCCGGGGACTTGACGGCGTGCGGGTCGGGGGCCTGCTCGGTCACGGGAACTCCACGGGGTCGAGAGAGGGGTCGGGAGCGCTCGAACACGCGTTCGATGCAGCGTCCGGATACCCGCTCGGCGCGGGCGGACACCTCACCCGTCGGGACCCGTCCCGACGTACCGCGTAGTAGGAGCCCTTGGCTGCACGGTGTGTCGTCGTCCAGACTGTCGGCGTGTCGGGATCGGTCATGTGGGCGTCACGCCCGTCGGGGGACCAGGTCGCGGCCGGTGATGCCCGGCGGCGCCACGGAGCGGCGGCCGCGTGGCCCGGTCGCGACCCCTACAGCGCGGCCGACAGACGGTCGCGGCGCTGAGCCGCACCCCCTCTCCACGCCCCGGTCGCGCAGCGTCGCCCGGCCGGGTTCCGCCACGTGGCGATCAGCACTCTTTCGGCCGCCGTCGACACGGTGCGCTCGCCCGGCGGGGGAGGTTAACGTCAGGTTGCCCCTCCGGCCGTCCACCCCTGGGCGGCACGACCGGAACGCCGGGCCGTCTCCCGGGTGATCGCTCGGCCACCGGCCGAGCTCCCCGGCCCCACGACCACCACGCCGGACCCCGGCGGACCACCACCTGCACGGAAGATCGGAGGGGCAACGTGGCCGAGACCCGTCAGTCCGGACGCGGGACCACGTGGAACCGCGCCGCGGAGGCCAGCCGTCCGCGCGAGGGCCTCTACGACCCGGCGTTCGACCACGACGCCTGTGGCGTCGCCTTCGTCGCCGACATCGCGGGCCGTCGTGACCACCGCACGGTCAGCCGCGGCCTCACCGCGCTGATCAACCTCGAGCACCGGGGTGCCCGCGGCGCCGAGCCCGAAACCGGTGACGGCGCGGGGATCCTGCTGCAGGTCCCGGACGGTCTCTACCGGCCGCTGCTGGCCGAGGCGGGCGTCGAGCTGCCCCCGGCCGGCCGGTACGCGGTCGGCAACGCCTTCCTGCCGTGGGACGACGAGCAGGGGCGGGTCGAGGAGATCGTCGCGCGCGTCGCGTCCGAGGAGGGCCTCGAGGTCCTGCACTGGCGCGACCTGCCGGTCGACCCCGACCG
This sequence comes from Actinomycetospora chlora, assembly GCF_039542135.1. Taxonomy (NCBI): domain Bacteria; kingdom Bacillati; phylum Actinomycetota; class Actinomycetes; order Pseudonocardiales; family Pseudonocardiaceae; genus Actinomycetospora; species Actinomycetospora chlora. Next base: position 17,845 of record NZ_BAABHO010000029.1, on the reverse strand, counting down.
CGCCGGCATCGGCACCACCGCCCGCGAGGTCATGCCGCGCTTCCGCCAGCTCTTCCTGGGCCTGCCGGCGGAGGTCGACCACGTGGTCGACACGCCGAACGCGGGGGACGACGACGCGGGCATCGTCCTGACGCTCGAGCGCCTCGCCTTCGCCGTGCGCAAGCGGGTGGAGCACGAGACCCGCGAGGCCGGCGTCGAGACCTACTTCCCGAGCCTGTCCGGCCGCACCGTCGTCTACAAGGGCATGCTCGCCGAGGAGCAGCTCGAGCCGTTCTTCGCCGACCTCGCCGACGAGCGCACCACCAGCTCGATCGCGCTGGTGCACAGCCGCTTCTCCACCAACACCTTCCCGGCGTGGAGCCTGGCGCACCCGTACCGCTACCTCGCCCACAACGGCGAGATCAACACCCTGCGCGGCAACCGCAACTGGATGCGGGCCCGCGAGTCGATGCTCGCCACCGGGGCGTTCGGGTCCCACGAGCTCGACCGCCTCTTCCCGATCGTCACGCCCGACGCCAGCGACTCCGCGAGCTTCGACGAGGTGCTCGAGCTGCTGCACCTCGGCGGGCGCTCGCTGCCGCACGCCGTGCTGATGATGATCCCCGAGGCGTGGGAGAACCACGCCGAGATGGACCCGGCCCGCCGCGCGTTCTACCGCTACCACTCCACGCTCATGGAGGCCTGGGACGGCCCGGCGCTCGCGGCGTTCACCGACGGCTCGGTGATCGGCGCGGTGCTCGACCGCAACGGCCTGCGCCCCGCGCGCTACTGGGTCACCGAGGACGGCCTGGTCGTGCTCGGCTCCGAGGTCGGCGTGCTCGACATCGACCCCGCCACGGTGGTGCGCAAGGGCCGCCTCGAGCCCGGCCGCATGTTCCTCGTCGACACCGTCGGTCGCCGCATCGTCGACGACGACGAGATCAAGGGCGAGCTCGCCGCCGAGCACCCCTACGACGAGTGGCTGCACGCCGGCATGGTCGAGCTCGCGGACCTGCCGTCGCGCGAGCGCGACAAGTTCGACCGCCAGGTCCTGGTGCGCCGCCAGCAGACCTTCGGCTACACGGGCGAGGAGGTCTCGCTGCTGCTGCGCCCGATGGCGCAGAGCGGGGCGGAGGCCACCGGCTCGATGGGCAACGACGCGCCGCTCGCGCCGTTCTCGTCCCGCAGCCGGCTGCTGTTCGACTACTTCACCCAGCTGTTCGCGCAGGTCACCAACCCGCCGCTGGACGCCTACCGCGAGGAGCTGGTCACCTCGCTGCAGGTGCAGCTCGGGTCGGAGACCAACCTGCTCGACGCCTCGCCGGCGTCGTGCCGTCGCGTCGTGCTGCCGCTGCCGGTGATCGACGACGACGAGCTCGCCCAGATCGCGGGCATCAACGACGACGGCGACATGCCCGGCTTCGCGCCGTACCTCGTCTCCGGGCTCTACGACGTGGCCGGCGGCGGGGACGCCCTGCGCGCCCGGCTGGCCGAGATCCACACGGAGGTCTCGCGGGCCGTCGCGGACGGCGCCCGCGTGATCATCCTGACCGACCGGCACTCCGACGCCGACCACGCGCCCATCCCGTCGCTGCTGCTCACCGGCGCGGTGCACCACCACCTCGTGCGGGAGAAGACGCGCACCCGCGTCGACCTCGTCGTCGAGGCCGGCGACGTCCGCGAGACCCACCACGTCTCGCTGCTGCTGGGCTACGGCGCCAGCGCGGTGAACCCGTACCTCGCGCTCGACTCGGTGGACGACCTCATCGACCGCGGCGTCATCACCGGCGTCACGTCCGGCACCGCGACCCGCAACGTGGTCGAGGCGCTGGCCAAGGGCGTGCGCAAGGTGATGAGCAAGATGGGCATCTCGACGGTCGCGTCCTACATGGGCGCGCAGGTGTTCGAGGCCATCGGCCTGGGCGCCGAGGTCGTCGACGAGTGCTTCGCCGGCACCACCTCGCGCCTCGGCGGCGTCGGCTTCGACGTGCTCGCCGAGGAGGTGGCGATCCGCCACCGCCAGGCCTGGCCGGCCGACGGCGTGCGGCCCGACCACCGCGAGCTCGCCGTCGGCGGCGAGTACCAGTGGCGCCGCGAGGGCGAGCTGCACGTCTTCAACCCGCACACGGTGTTCAAGCTGCAGCACTCCACGCGGACGCAGAACTACGACACGTTCAAGGAGTACACCCGCGCCGTCGACGAGCAGAGCTCGTCGCTGCTGACGCTGCGCGGGCTGTTCGGCTTCCACACCGACGAGCGCAGCCCGGTCCCGATCGACGAGGTCGAGCCGGTCTCCGAGATCGTCAAGCGCTTCAACACCGGCGCCATCTCCTACGGGTCGATCTCGCAGGAGATGCACGAGGTCCTGGCCATCGCCATGAACCGCCTCGGCGGGCGCTCCAACACCGGCGAGGGCGGCGAGGACCCGGGCCGCTTCACCCGCGACCCGAGCGGCGACTCGCGCCGCTCGGCGGTCAAGCAGGTCGCGTCCGGGCGCTTCGGGGTGACCAGCGAGTACCTCGTCAACTCCGACGACATCCAGATCAAGATCGCGCAGGGCGCGAAGCCCGGCGAGGGCGGGCAGCTGCCCGGCCACAAGGTCTACCCGTGGATCGCGAAGACGCGGTTCTCCACCCCGGGCGTCGGCCTGATCTCGCCGCCGCCGCACCACGACATCTACTCGATCGAGGACATCGCCCAGCTCATCCACGACCTCAAGAACGCCAACCCGCGGGCGCGCGTGCACGTCAAGCTCGTCTCGCAGGTCGGCGTGGGCACGGTCGCGGCGGGGGTGTCGAAGGCGCACGCCGACGTCGTGCTCATCTCCGGGCACGACGGCGGGACCGGCGCGTCGCCGCTGTCCTCGATCAAGCACGCGGGCGGCCCGTGGGAGCTCGGCCTGGCCGAGACCCAGCAGACGCTGATCGCCAACGGGCTGCGCGACCGGATCGTCGTGCAGACCGACGGTCAGCTCAAGACGGGCCGCGACGTCGTCATCGCCGCGCTGCTCGGGGCCGAGGAGTTCGGCTTCGCGACCGCGCCGCTGGTGGTGTCGGGCTGCATCATGATGCGCGTCTGCCACCTGGACACCTGCCCGGTCGGCGTTGCGACCCAGAACCCGGTGCTGCGCCAGAAGTTCGACGGCAAGGCCGAGTACGTCGTGGCGTTCATGGAGTTCATCGCCCAGGAGGTGCGGGAGCACCTCGCGGCGCTGGGCTTCCGGTCGATCGAGGAGGCCATCGGGCACACCGAGGTCCTCGACACCCGCGCCGCGGAGTCGCACTGGAAGGCCGAGGGGCTGGACCTCTCGGCGATCCTGCACCGCACGGTCCCGCCGGCGACGTTCGCCGAGCAGGCGCTGCACCAGACCAAGGAGCAGGACCACGGCCTGTCCAAGGCGCTGGACCACACGCTGATCCAGCTCGCCGAGGGCGCGATCGCCGACGGCACGCCGGTGCGCCTCGAGCTGCCCGTGCGCAACGTCAACCGCACCGTCGGCACGATGCTGGGCTCCGAGGTGACCCGGCGCTGGGGCGGGCAGGGCCTGCCCGACGACACCATCGACATCACCCTGACCGGCTCGGGCGGGCAGTCGTTCGGCGCCTTCCTGCCGCGCGGCGTGACGATGCGGCTGATCGGCGACACCAACGACTACTTCGGCAAGGGCCTCTCGGGCGGCCGGCTCTCGGTGCGCCCGCACCCGCAGGCGCCGTTCGTCGCCGAGCAGAACATCGTCGCCGGCAACGTCATCCTCTACGGGGCGACGGCCGGCGAGGCGTTCCTGCGCGGCAAGGTCGGCGAGCGCTTCTGCGTGCGCAACAGCGGGGCCGTCGCCGTCGTCGAGGGCGTCGGCGACCACGGCTGCGAGTACATGACCGGTGGGCGCGCGGTGATCCTCGGCCCGACCGGGCGCAACTTCGCGGCCGGCATGTCCGGCGGCATCGCCTACGTGCTCGACCTGTCCGAGGGCCGGGTGAACCACCAGATGGTCGAGCTCGAGGTCGTCGGGCCCGACGACGTCGACGAGCTGCGCTCGCTGGTGGAGAAGCACTACGCGGCCACCGACTCGGCCGTCGCGCACGACCTGCTCACCGACTGGGACGCCGCGGTGCCCCGCTTCACCAAGGTGATGCCCACCGACTTCAAGCGGGTCCTGCAGGCCACCGCCGACGCCGAGCGCAACGGGCGGGACGTCAACGAAGCGATCATGGAGGCGGCTCGTGGCTGACCCCCGGGGATTCATGACCACCGGCCGGGAGCTCCCGCGCCGCCGACCGGTCGACATCCGCATCAAGGACTGGCACGAGGTCTACGAAGAGCTCAACCCGGCCACGCTGCGCAAGCAGGCGGGGCGCTGCATGGACTGCGGCATCCCGTTCTGCCACCAGGGCTGCCCGCTCGGGAACATGATCCCCGAGTGGAACGACCTGGTCTGGCGCGACGACTGGGCCGAGGCCATCGAGCGCCTGCACGCGACCAACAACTTCCCGGAGTTCACCGGGACGCTGTGCCCCGCGCCGTGCGAGGCGGCGTGCGTGCTCGGGATCAACTCCGACCCGGTGACGATCAAGCAGGTCGAGATCGAGATCATCGACCGGGCCTGGGACGAGGGCTTCGTCAAGCCGGTGATCGCGGAGGCGAGGACCGGGAAGTCGGTCGCCGTCGTCGGGTCCGGCCCGTCGGGGCTCGCCGCCGCCCAGCAGCTCACCCGCGCCGGCCACGACGTCACCGTCTACGAGCGGGCCGACCGCATCGGCGGGCTGCTCCGCTACGGCATCCCCGAGTTCAAGATGGAGAAGAAGCGCCTCGACCGCCGTCTCGAGCAGATGGTCGCCGAGGGGACGCGCTTCTTCGCGGGCGTCGAGGTGGGCGGCCCGGTCGAGACCGACCTCAGCGTCGAGAAGCTGCGGGAGTCCTACGACGCCGTCGTCCTCGCCGTCGGCGCCACGGCCTGGCGCGACCTGCCGATCACCGGCCGCGAGCTGCACGGGATCCACCAGGCGATGGAGTACCTGCCGCCGTCGAACAAGGTCCAGCAGGGCGACTACGAGCGCTCCGTCATCGACGCCGAGGGCAAGCACGTCGTCGTGATCGGCGGTGGCGACACCGGCGCCGACTGCGTGGGCACCGCCCACCGGCAGGGCGCCGCGTCGGTCACCCAGCTCGAGATCATGCCCGTCCCGCCGTCGGAGCGGCCGTCGGTGAACCCGTGGCCGACCTACCCGATGATCTTCCGGGTGTCCTCGGCGCACGAGGAGGGCGGCGAGCGCCTCTTCTCGGTCAACACCGAGGAGTTCCTGGGCGACGAGCACGGCAACCTGCGCGCGCTGCGCCTCGTCGACGTCGAGCGCGTGGGCGGGAAGTTCCAGCCCGTCGAGGACAGCGAGCGGGAGATCCCCGCCGACCTGGTGTTCCTCGCCATGGGCTTCCTCGGGCCACAGAAGGCGGGCCTGCTCGACGACCTCGGCGTGGAGTACGACGACCGCGGCAACGTCCGGCGCGGCGACGACTACCAGTGCACGGTGCCCGGGGTCTTCGCCGCGGGCGACGCCGGGCGGGGGCAGTCGCTGATCGTCTGGGCGATCGCCGAGGGCCGCTCCGCCGCCGCCGGGGTCGACGCGTACCTCACCGGTCGCGACGTCCTCCCGCGCCCGATCAACCCCACCGACCGCGCCCTGGCCTAGGCGCGCCCCCTGTGGTGCAGCGAACGGGCGGTTCGCTGCTTCTAGGCGTCGGAAGTCCCCGTTGATCTAGGCGGCGAGGGCGAGGGCGTCCGTCGGCGCGGCGAGCTCCGCGATCCGGGCGACGACGCGCGGGTCGCGCAGCAGGCCGCAGTGGCCGACGCCGTCGAGCAGGACGGCGTCGGCGCCGCTGGTCGTCGCCGCCGCAGGGGTGACGACGGCGTCGGTCCGGGAGGCGAGGGTCGTCCAGGGGACGGGCGCCGTGTCCGGGAGCCGGCCCCGCCGCAGGTCGCGCACGGCGCCGACGGGGAAGAGGCGCGCCCAGCCGGTGCCGTGCAGGGGCGCGGCAACGGTGACGACGTGGGTGACGACGCCGGCGAGCCGCGGGTCCGCGAGGGCCGCGGCGACGACCACGCCGCCGAGGCTGTGCCCGACGAGCGTGACGGTGCGCGCCCCGCTGTGCGCGGCGAGGTCGAGGACGCGGTCGGCCAGCTCGGCGCCGAGCCCGTCGACGCGCCGGGTCCACCGGTAGCGGTGGCGCACGACGGCGACGGCCGGTCCGCCGAGCCCGCCGGCGACCGCGTCCCAGCAGTCGGAGCCGGCCCCGAAGCCGTGTACCAGCACGACCAGGGTCCGCGCCGACGCCACGGGCGTCCCGTGCTCCTCGTCCGGCCGCCCGGTCCGCACGGAGGCGAGCAGTAGGGTCACGAGCACGCAGACGAGCACCCGCAGCGCGGCGTGCAGCTCGCGGAGGTGGCGGCGCAGCGAGGACGTGCCCACGACCCACCCCCGTGTCCCGGCGCCGGGCCCGGTGCCCGGCGTGTCCACGAGCGTCGTCGGGACGCGGGCGCCCGTCGGGTGGGTGCGCCCTGCGTCGGGGTGGGGAGATCCCTACGACTGCGCGGCGAACGGGGAGTTCGCGCGCGTAGACGCAGCGAACCGCCCGTTCGCTGCCGAGAAGGGGGTCAGGCGGGGCGGAGGGTCGTGCGGTCGGCGATGGCCGGGACGGTCACGCGCAGGCGGTGCGGGGCGACCTGCCAGTACCGGCGCTCGGGGTCGGCGGCGCGCCAGCGCTCGGCGAGCTCGGTGACGCGGTGCTCGTCGACGGCCCCGGGACGGGCGCGCCAGCGACGGGACCGGCCGCGCACCAGCACGTCCAGCGCGCCCCAGGCCTCCTCGGCCGAGCCGTGCACGCTGACCGTGGCCGGCGCCTCGCCGTCGCCGAACAGCACCGTGTAGGCACTGACCGCGTCGTAGGTCACGTGGACTCCTCCCGGGGCCGGACGGCGGCGCCACGGATGCGGCACCCGGAGCGTCCGGCTCCACCCCAGTGAAGACGTCCGGGGTCGCCCGGGCGAGCGGCGGGCGCGGGGGCCGCGCCGAGCTGAACCGATTCCGCGGCGGATGGTCCCCCCACCCGTGGGTCGCCCGGACGGGCGAGCCGCCTGCCGCAGCGGTACTACGCGCGGCCCGGAGCGGACGTCAGCGCGGTATCGCAGGCGTCAGCTCCGCTCCGCTCCGTGCCGCACCGCCCGCAGGAGACGTGTGGTGACCCACCGCTCGCCGAGCAGCCGCCCCATCACCTGCTTCTGGGCCTGCGCGGCGCGCCAGGCGGGGTGGTCGCCGTGGTGGCGGCGCAGGTGCTCCTCCACGCGGTCGGCCCGCTCGCCCCACCCGGGCGGCGCGGCCGGGAGGCGGGCGGCGTCGATCTCGTCGACGACCGTGAACCCGGCGTCGGGCAGCAGGGCGTCGAGCTCCTCGCGGGTCGGGAAGTCGTTGCCCTCGGGCTGCTCGGGCAGGGGCGCGTCGCCCCGCTGGAGCACCAGCAGGCCCAGCCGGCCGCCGGGGCGCAGGACGCGGCGCAGCTCCGCGAGCATCTCCGGGCGCGAGCGCGTGACGCACAGGACGCCGAGCGACCAGGCGACGTCGACGCTCGCCGTGGCGATCGGGAGCGCCTCGGTGACCGCCGCGACCGTCGGGAACCCGAACAGCCGCCGTGACGAGGCGGCCGCGTGCACCATCGGCTCGGTGAGCACGGGCCGGCCGTGCCAGCGGTCGGCGACGTGCTCGGCGAGCCACGCCGCCGGGCCCCCGAGGCCCGCCCCGGCGTCGAGGAAGGTCTCGCCGCCGCGGAGGTCGAGGCCGCGGGCCAGCCAGGCGAGGTCGGCGGGAGACCCGCTGCCCCGGCACGCGGCGGGGATCGCGTGGCCGGGACCGAGCGCCCGGACGGCCTCCTCGGTCCACGCGGCCACGGTGTCGAACTCCGCCTCCATCGCGGAATCCGGCTCCTCCTCGGCCGCGCTCACGCCCGGTACTCCGCGAGCCGGGCGGCGACCTCGGCCTTGACCTCGGCGCCCGCCCGCCAGCCCCGCGATGAGGCGAGCCCCGACAGGTTGACCCCGACGACGCCCGGCACGGCGAGCAGCGCCTCGGCCTCCGCGACGGCCGCCGTGATGCCGGCCTCGACGGGGTCGGGGTCGGCGAGGACCGCCGCGACGGCCTCGGTGTCCATCGCCAGGCCGGGGAAGGCGGCGAGGACGGCGGCCGAGCGCTCGTCGGTGTAGACGGCCACGCCCGCGACGACGGGCAGGTCCGCCCCGGCCGCGCGGGCGGCCTCGAGGAACGCGGCGAGCGCAGCGGGGGAGCCGACGTGGTTGGCCACGGCCAGCGTCGCGCCGGCCCGCTGCTTCTCGGCGAGGGCGGCCGGGCGGACGTCCGCGGGCGGGGCGGCGGGGGCGACGGCGACGGCGGTGGTCACGCCCGCGGACGCGGCGAGGTGGGCCAGGCGGGTGCTGTCGAGGTCGAAGACCTGCGTCACCTCGGGGCGCACGTCCTGCCCGCGCCCGTCGCCGGTGACGCACAGGACCCCGTCGACGCCGAGCGCGGCGAGGCCCGCGAGCTCCTGCTCGAGCACGACCCGGTTGCGGTCGCGGCAGGTCAGCGTGATCCACGGGCCGCCGCCGGCGTCGAGGATCTCCGCCGCGACCATGGTGGGCGGGAAGTCCGGGCGGTGGTGGTGCTCGCCCACGAGCAGGCCGTCGGACACCGGCGCGAGCAGCCCGAGGATGCCCCGCATGGTCGGCAGGTCGTACGGCGGCACCGACAGGTCCGTGAGCACCACGGGCGCGTGGACCGGGTTCACCGTCTCCGGCGGGGGAGCGGGCCAGCGGCGCACCCCGACCGGGTCGGCGGCGTCGCACCACGGACAGCACAGCGCGTCGTCGAGCTCGCACGACCCGTCGCTGCGCACGCCGCCGCACGGGCCGAACACCATCCGCTTCGGGCACCCCGGCGCGGGGGCGGGCACCTGCTGGAGCACGCGGCGACGTTCCCGACGGCGACCCGTCGGTAAACCGCGCGGCCGCGATCGCACGGACGGTGACGCGGGGGAGGGGAGAACCCCACCCGCAGGAGCAGGGTGCGCCCCTCGGGGCCGGGGGCCGGCTCCCTCCTGGCCGGGGCCGCGCGCGGCGACGCTCGATGCCGTCACCCCGACCGCCCGCCCCGGGCGGCAGAGCGCAGGAGCCGGCCATGACCTCGACCACGACCTCGACCACCCCGACCCGTCCCGCCGCCGACCTCGAGGTCATCATCCCGGCCTACAACGAGGCGGCCCGCATCCCGGCGACCCTCGAGCGCACCGTCGCGTTCCTCGCCGCCCAGCCCTGGGACGCGCGGATCGTCGTGGTCGACAACGGCAGCGTCGACGACACCGCCGGCGTGGTCCGCGCGGTCGCCGCCCGGCTCGACCCGTCGGTGCCGATCGAGGTCATCGGGTGCACCCGCCCCGGCAAGGGCGCCGCCGTGCGCCGCGGGCTCGCGACGAGCTCGGCGCGGGTCGTCGGGTTCTTCGACGCCGACCTCTCCACCCCGGTCGAGACGCTCACCGCAGCGATGTTCCACCTCGCCACCGGCGCCGGCGCCGTCATCGCCTCCCGGCACGCCCCCGGGGCCAGCTTCGCCGAGCCGCAGCCGCTGGGCCGCCGGCTCGGCGGCGCCGCCTTCCGCGCGCTGAGCCGCTCGGTGGTGCCCGGCGTGCACGACTCGCAGTGCGGCTTCAAGTTCTTCACCCGCGAGGTCGCCGCGGCCGCGATCCGCGAGTGCCGCCTCGACGGGTTCGCCTTCGACGTCGAGCTGCTGCGCCGCGTCCAGCAGACCGGGGCCTCGATCGTCGAGGTGCCCGTGACGTGGACCGACGACGCCCGCTCGACCTTCCACCCGATCCGCGACGGCATCCCCAGCTTCCGCGCGGTGCTGTCGCTGCGCGGCGCCTGACCGAGGACCCGGGCGACGAGAGGTGGGGTTCTCCCCACCCCGCCGTCGGGCGCACCCCATCGGTCCGGTGCCGGCACCGCGGCAAGCTCATCGGTGCAGGTCAGAGAACCCGACAGCCCGAGGAGGCCGCCATGACCAGCACCGCCACCCCCCTGGTCGAGCGTCTCGCCGGCCACCACGTCCTCGTCCTCAACTGGCGCGACGTGCGCCACCCGCAGGCCGGCGGCGCCGAGCAGTACATGCACCGGATCGCGCGCCGCTGGGTCGCCGCCGGCGTCCGCGTCACCTGGTTCTGCGCCCGCCCCGAGGGCCTGGCCGCCCACGAGGTCATCGACGGGATCGAGATCGAGCGCTGCGGCGGCGAGCTCTCCCTCTACGCCCACGTGGCCGCCCGCCTGGCCCGCCGGGGCCGCGAGTTCGACGCGATCGTCGACTGCCAGAACGGCATCCCGTTCTTCGCCCCGGCCTTCGCCGGCGACGTGCCGGTGGTCGGCGTCGTCCACCACGTCCACCAGGACCAGTTCGCCACCCGCTTCCCGGCCCCGGTCGCCGCCGTCGGGCGCCTCCTCGAGGGCCGCGTCGCCCGCCGCGTCCACGGGACCCGCCGGATCGCCGCGGTGTCGCCGTCGACCCGCCAGGAGCTGCGCCGCCGGCTGGGCTTCCCCGGCCCGATCGCGATCGTCCCGAACGGGGCGGCCGCGCCGGCCGCCCCGACCACCCCGCGCGACGTCGACCCGACGATCGCCCTGGTCACCCGCCTCGTGCCCCACAAGCGCGTCGACGTGCTGCTGCGCGCGGTCGCCGAGGTCGCCCGCCGGGTGCCGCGCCTGCGCGTCGACGTCGTGGGCGACGGGCCCGAGCGCGCGGCGCTCACCGCGCTGGTCGCCGAGCTCGGCCTCGAGCGCACGGTGACGCTGCACGGCTTCCAGCCCGACGCCGTCCGCGACGAGATCCTCGGGCGGGCCTGGCTCACCACCTCGACCTCGGACGCCGAGGGGTGGGGCTGCTCGGTCATCGAGGCGGCGGGCCACGGCCTGCCCACCGTCGCGCTCGACGCCGCGGGCATCCGCGACTCGGTCGTCGACGGCGTCACCGGGCGCCTCGTGGGCTCGGCCGCCGAGCTGCCCGACGCGCTCGTGACCGCCCTGGGCGAGCTCGCCGACGACGACCACGCCGCCGCCGTCGAGGCCGCCTGCCGCCGCTGGGCCGGGTCGTTCTCCTGGGACCGCAGCGCCGACCTGCTGGCCGGCGTCGTCCTCGCCGAGATGGCCGACGGCCGGGCGCGGGAGCGGGCCGACCGCACCGCGCGCAGCGACCTGGCCACGGTCGTCCGCCTCCGCGGGGTCGACGCCGGCGCCGTCCGGGCCGCCCTGCGCAGCACCGACCAGGTCGTCGAGGAGGGGGACGAGCTCGCGGTCCTGCTCGTCGGCTGCGACGAGGTCGACGCGCTGGCGGTGCTGGACCGCCTGGGCCTCGCGCCGGTCGAGCTGCGGATCGCCGAGCGCCGCGACCTGCTCGCGGGCCCGGCCCGCCGCCGCGCGGTCGAACCCGCCGCCGTCGCGACCCGTGGGTGACGGACAGCGGTGACGAGCAGGGGTAGGGCCTTCCCCACCCGGGTGCAGGGCGCACCCCCTCGGACGGGCCGCCGCCCGGCGGCAGGCTCGTGAGCAGCACCGATGAGGCCCCGCACCACCCGGAACCCCCGAGACGGAGACCGCCATGACCACGACGCTGGAACCCCCGGAGACCGGCCCGGCCGTCGCGGTCGAGGACCGCGACGTGACGCGCCACAGCGTCCTGCTCTCCGCCTGCTCGGCGGCGGTCGGCGTGCTGTCCTACGCCTGCACCGTCCTCATGGCCCACCTGCTCGCCCCCGCCGAGTACACCGCGTACGCCGCGGGCCAGATGCTCGTCGGCATCGCCGGGATCGTCGCCGGCTCGCTCGCCCCGCTGCCGCTCGTGCACACCGTGCGGGCCCACGGCGCGGGCAGCGAGCCGCGCCGCCAGGGCATCGCGTTCGCCGCCCTGCTCACCGCGGGCAGCGGCGTGCTCGCCGCCGTCGTCACCGGCGCCGTGGCCGCGGGCTTCGCGCCGGCGCCGATGGTGGTCGCGGTGGCGGTCGCCGCCGCCGGGATGTTCGTCGTCGCCCCGGTGCTCGGGTTCCTGCAGGGCGAGCTGCGGTTCCGCCGCTACGTCGCGGCGACCATCGCCCAGGTCGCGGGCCGGCTCGGCTTCTCCGTCGCCACCGTGCTCCTCGGCGCCGGCGCCCCGGGGGCGGTGCACGGCTTCGCCGTCGGCGTCGTCGCGGTGCTCGTCGTCGCCGGCACCGCCTCGATCCGCCGCGACCTGACCTGGCGCCCCTGCGTCCTGCGGGAGCGGGCCCGCTGGGCCGAGACCGGCGACATCGCGCTGGTCCAGCTCATCGTCGCCTCGGTGGTCGGCGCGGACGTCGTGCTCGTCGCCGCGCTCGGCTCCGGCACCCCGACCGAGGCCGGCTTCCAGGCCCTCGCGACCCTGGCCAAGGCGCCGATCTACGTCGCCGGCGGCACCGTCCTCGTCACCTTCCCCCTGCTGCGCGGCACGACCCTCGCCGGCGCCCGCGCCGTCCTGCGCCCCGCGCTCGCGGCCTTCCGCCGGATCGTGCTGCCGGTGACCGCGGTCCTGGCCACCGCGCCCCCGGCCCTCGTGCTGCTCGTTCTGCCGGCCCGCTACGCCGACTCGCTGGTGCTGCTGCCCTGGCTGGCCCTCTCGGGCCTGGGCTTCGCCGTGGTGACCGTGCTCGCCACCGTGCTCTCCGCGGTGCGCGCCCACCGCCGCAACCGGCCCGCCCTCGCGGCGGCCACCGTGTTCCAGGCCGCCGGGCTGCTCGGCGGCTGGGAGATGGCCGGCGTCGACGGGCTCGCGGTCGGCGGGGCGCTGGGGGCCCTCGCCGCCGGCGCGGTGATGGTCGCGGCCGCCGCGCCCTACCTGGCCGGCACCGCGCGGGAGACCGCGATCGAGGCCGGGGCCGCCGCGGTGCTCACCGGTGTCCTGGCGCTCGCCCACTCCCACCCGGTCGCATGGTTGCTCTCGGTGGTCGTCGCTGGTGTGATCGTCCGTCAAAGGCTCGCTCGGTCGGGTGAGTCCGAGTCTCAGGGGTCGTCATGAGTCACGTAGAGCCACAGCGTGCGGCCGACGCCCTGCACGTGCTCCACCTCGGCTTCGAGCACCCCCACCAGCCCGGCGCCGGCGGCGGCTCCCGGCGCACCCACGAGATCGACCGCCGCCTCGCCGCGGCCGGCCACCGCGTCACCGTCCTCACCGCGACGTACCCGGGCGCCCGCGAGGCCGTCGTCGACGGGGTGCGCTACGTGCCCGTCGGCCCGGCGGTCGGCGTGCGCCGCGGCACCAACCGCCTGACCCGCCTGCTCGGCTACGTCGCCGGCCTGCCGCTCGCGGTGCGCCGCCACCGCCGGGACGCCGACGTCGTGGTCGAGGACTTCTTCGCCCCGTTCTCGTCGATGGCCGCGCCGCGCTGGACCGGCCGACCGACCGTCGGGCTCGTGCAGTGGCTGCACGCCCGCGACAAGTCCCGCCAGTACCGCCTGCCCCTGCACCGCGTCGAGCGCTTCGGCGCCCGCAGCCACGACCGGCTGATCGCCGTGTCCGAGGGCACGGCCGAGCAGCTGCGGGCGATGAACCCCGCCGCGCGCGTCGACGTCGTCGGCAACGGCGTCGAGCCCGCGCTGTTCGAGCCCCGGCCCCGCGTCGGGCGCGACGTCGTGTTCCTCGGCCGCCTCGAGCTGCAGGGCAAGGGCCTCGACCTGCTGCTCGACGCCTGGGCCGCAGTCTGCGGGGAGGTCGAGGGCGACCTCGTCGTCGCCGGCGGCGGCCCGGAGGAGCCGCGGGTGCGGCGGTACGCCGCCCGCCTCGGCGTCGACGACCGCATCCGGTTCGTCGGCTGGACCGCCGGCGCGGAGAAGGTGGCCCTGCTCGCCGACGCCCGCCTCGTCGTCGTCCCCTCGCGGCACGAGACGTTCGGCCTCGTCGCCGTCGAGGCGCTGGCCGCCGGCACGCCGGTGCTGGCGTTCGACATCCCGTGCCTGCGCGAGGTCGTGCCGCCCGGCGTCGGCTGGACCGTCCCGGCCTTCGACGGCGACGCCCTCGCCGCCCGGCTCGTCGAGCTCATGGCCCCCGACGCCACCCCGACGCTGGCCGCCGCCGGCGTCGCCGGCCGCGCGTTCGCGCGCGCCTTCGACTGGGACGCCCTCGCCGCGACCCAGCTCGCGATCCTCACCGACGCACTCGCCGCGTCCCGTCCGGAAGGTGTCCCGCCCGTGTCCGAGAGCCCGTCGATCCCCGCCCAGCGATCCCGCTTCCGCTTCGACGACCGCGCCCGGCGGCGCTTCACCCGCCGCTACATCGGCCACAAGACCCTCGGGCTGTGGCGCGACGTGCGCCGGCCGCGGGCGCGGCTGTTCGCCTACGAGGTCGTGTACTCGCTGTGCCGGGCCACGGGCCGCCCGACCGTCCCGCTGCGCTGGCTGCACCTCGACCACGTGAGCACCGTGTTCGGCGAGTTCCACATCCGTCCCGGCACCATCGACGCCGCGTGCGTGTCGCCCGCCTTCGAGCGCGACGACCTCGACCGCCTGCTCGCGATGATGCGCGAGCGGCTGCTCGCCGGGCGCCGGGTCGTCTTCGCCGACGTGGGCGCCGACGTCGGCACCTACTCGGTCGCCGTCGCCAACCGCCTGCGCGACGCCGGCGACCTGCGGATCCTCGCCTTCGAGCCGGCCAGCTCGTCGCAGGAGCTGGTCGCGCGCAACGTCGAGGCCAACGGCATCGGCGACCTCGTCGAGCTCCGCCCGGTGGCCCTGGGCGACGGGTCGGTGACCGAGGCCGAGCTGCAGTTCGACCCGGCCGAGCCCGGCGGCAGCGGGCTCAACCACGACCTCGTCGAGGGCAGCGTCCGCGAGCGGGTCACCGTGAGCACCCTCGACGCCGAGCTCGCCGCCACCGGCACCGACGCATCCGACGTGCTCGTGCTCAAGCTGGACGTCGAGGGCCACGAGGCCGCCGTCCTCGCGGGCGCCACGGCCGCGCTCGAGGGCGCCGCCGAGGTGCTGCTGCTCGTCGAGGACTTCGTCGAGACCAGCATCGTCGACCGCCTCGAGCGCGACGGCTGGACGTTCCTGGAGAAGATCACGCCCTACAACAGCTTCTGGGTGCGGCGCCCGGCCCGGCGCGCCGCGGCGCCCGTGGAGCGGCGGACCACCGTGCGGAGCGCGCCGTGAGCCCCGCGCCCGCGCCCGAGCTCGCCGGCGTCCGCGTCACGAGCCCCGCCCCGCGGGACGTGTGGGCGAAGGCCTTCGCCGCCGACCCGCACGCGGTCGCGACGCAGTCGCCGCAGTGGGCCGACACCCTCGCGGCCCGTCGCGGGCGCGTCGACGCCAGCCGCCTCTACGAGCTGCCCGACGGGCGCTCGCTCGTGCTGCCGCTCTCGGGGCGGCAGTGGGCGGGGGTGCGCGTCGCCGAGGAGTCCTGGCCCTATGGCTGGGTCTACGGCGGCGCGCTGAGCACCGACGGCCCGGTCACCGAGCAGGACGCGGCGATCGTGCTCGCCGACCTCGCCCGCCGTCCCGTGGCGCGCACGTCGCTGGTGCCGATGCCGATGACGGGCGCGGCCTGGACGGCCGCCGCGGACGGGCTCGGCGTGCCCGTGCAGCGCACGCCGTACTACTCCCAGAGCGTCGAGCTGACCGGCGGCTTCGCCGAGGTCTCCGGGAAGCGCTACCGCCGGCAGGCCCACCGGTCGTTGAAGAAGGCCACCGCGGCCGGGCTCGACGTGCGCGAGTACGTCGGCGCCGAGGCCGGGCCGGCCGTCGACGTGTTCGCCGACCTCTACGCCCTCTCGATCGACCGATGGGCCCAGGCCATGGGCCGCCCGCTGCCCGTCGCGCGGCTGCACGCGAGGCTGCAGGACCGGGCCGGGCACCTCCGGTCGGTGGTGCGGTCGATGGGCGACATGTGCCGGATGTGGACCGCTCATCGCGCCGGGGAGCCGGTGTCGGTGCTCGCGGTGCTCGACCACGGGGCACACAGCTTCGGCTGGCTCGCGGCGATGAACGCGAAGCTGAGCAACGAGACCGCCGCGGGCTACCTGTTGGAGTCCACGGCGATCGAGGTGGCCTGCGCGGCCGGCCGCGAGTGGTTCCACATGGGGGAGTCGGCGCCCGGTTCCGCGATCGAGCGGTTCAAGAACAGCTTCGGCGCCGTGCCCGTGCACTACGAGGCGCTCGCGATCGAGCGGCTGCCGGTGTCGGCGGCCGACCGGACGGCCCGGCGCGCCGCCGAGGCCGTGATGGCCCGCCTGCCGAAGCGCGGGGAGGATCAGGCGAAGTAGGTCTCGGGGGCGGCCGGGATGACGCCCGACGGGAAGAGCGCGTCGGCCTGGGTGCCGTAGCCGCGGATGAGGTCGGCCTTCTCCACGACGCCGTCGGCGTGGTGCCAGGCACGCAGCCCGTGGCGGCGGACGAAGGCCTCGTCGGGGGCGTGCACCTGGTCGTAGGGGAAGTCCGAGTAGAAGACGACGCGGTCGGGTCGCGTGGCGCCCAGCGCGCGCGTCAGCAGGTGGTCCACGTGGCGGCCGACGCCCAGCGGCGCGAACACGAGGTCGGCGCCGTCGAGGGTCGTCTCGAGGCGCCCGGCGAGCTGCGCGGCCAGGCCGCGGTCGCCGCGGGAGATCCGGCCGAGCGCGATGTCGAAGCGGAACGTCGGGTAGCGGTGGTCGACCTCGGGCAGCACGCGGCCCAGCCGGGCGACGGGGCCCGCGATCGGGCGCGGGACGGTGCGCCGGCGGAAGAGCGCGTCGGCCACGCCGAGGTGCTCGTGC
Source organism: Actinomycetospora chlora (assembly GCF_039542135.1). Classification (NCBI taxonomy): domain Bacteria; kingdom Bacillati; phylum Actinomycetota; class Actinomycetes; order Pseudonocardiales; family Pseudonocardiaceae; genus Actinomycetospora; species Actinomycetospora chlora. Next base: position 1,036 of record NZ_BAABHO010000029.1, on the reverse strand, counting down.
GTCACCCCCATCCCGTCGAGGACCGCGCGGTCCTCGTCGCGGCGCGCGGCGAAGAGCGCGGTCGCGTCGGCGTGCCCGCACTGGCGCAGGAACGAGCGCGCGGCGCGGGTGTGGGGGCCGTCGGTGATCTCGGTGAACACCGTGACGACGTGGATCTCGCTGCGCGGTGCCAGCGAGCGCATGAGCGCGCCGCAGGAGAGCACGGCGTCGTCGAGGTGCGGGGAGAGGAACAGACAGCGCGCACCGGCCGACGCCGCGGTGCCGAGTCGCTCGAGCGTCGTGGTCACGGGGTCCTCCGGGCTGGGTGCGGTCGTGGTCGGGAGCGCGGGTCAGGCGGGCTGCAGGACGCGGGTGCCGGTGGCGGTCAGCCGCGCGGTGCCGGGGGTCAGCAGACCCGCGCGGGCCAGCCGCGCGAGGGCGAACTGGTCGGCGCTGTAGCGGCCGTCGATGAGCAGCGCGCCGGCGCGGACCTCGGCGCGGCCGGCGGCGACGGCGGCGAGCACCGCGCGGTCGCGCGGGCTGACCGGGCCGGTCACGTCGGTGCCGAGGACGGTGCTGGGGGTGACGGTGGCGCTCATGGCGGGCTCCTGCGGGTCGTTCCTGCTGGTGAGCACCAGCGTCGTCCGCGGTGGACCCCGGCGCGCTGGTGCCGACCCGACCGTGATCCCCCCGCTCCGGCGGGGGAGAACCCCACCCGGCACCATGTCGACCTCCCGGGGTCAGCCGGACGGGTGGCGGAGGACCAGCCCCTGCGGGGCGGGTTGCTGCGGCTCCGTGGACCCCGTGCCGAGCACCCCCGTGAGGTACAGCGCCGCGGCCGCGGCCGCGGCGACCAGGAGCACCGCGACGACGACCAGGAGCACCCGCCGGCCGCCGCCCGAGCGGCCCGTGCCCTCACCGTGACCGCCGAGCGCCGGGGGCGGCGCTCCGGCGCGGCCCGCGAGCGGAGGCGTGCCGTCGGTCGGGAGCCCCCGGCCGTCCCGGTCGTGCGGCGGTGCCGCGCCGCGCGGGCCGGGCCCCGGGGGCGGGCCGCCAG